>JBFFBS010000056.1:0-17671 GCA_041560295.1 Syntrophobacteria bacterium
AAGTTTAAGAGCACTCTCAAACCCCGGAGTGTCCACGTATTGAGTATGAAAATCAAAGAATTCACCGTGCCGCTATGATTCGATTAGGTGGCATGTGGATTACAATTTTTACAAGTGGAGCTCGGTTGCACTTGGATAACTCGTTAATTTCCATAGACCTTAACCACTCCCTTTGATAGTGTAAATGGCAGCAGCTGTCAACACTCCTCCGTCCCCTGTCGGTATCGACCGGGCGATGGTGGGGAGACGTTTTTTTTTATGAGCAATTTAGATTATAATATCCCGGCTCAATATTCTAGCCCGGATGTTTCACGAATCACGCCTTGCTATGACCGCTCTTGTCTATGGTCTGGCGACCGCAGTGCATGCAACATCCGGGCTAGAATATATAACTGTTAGCCCGGATTATTCATGAACTAACTTTGCTTTCATGAATAATCCGCCCTTCGGGCCATTCGACAAGCTCATGGTCCTGAGCCTGTCGAAGGACGGGTGCGAAGCACCCTGTCGAAATCCGCAACAAAGAGTTTTACTTTGTTGCGGGTGCTTATTCATGAATCCAAAAGATTCACGAATAATGCAGGTTAGCTGGATTGTGCCAATGCCATTGAAAATATTGTTGATCTCTCCCATTGGTCTGAAGAAAATTCTCGGGGCCGAGTTTTTCTTTAAGCTCCCATTCTTGGGGTTACCTACCATTGCCGCCTACACTCCGCCGGACTGCCAAGTCAAGATGGTGGATGAGCGCATTCATCCGGTGGATTTTCAAGAAGACGTGGATCTTGTCGGGATCACCGTGATGACTCCACTTGCCACCCGGGCATATGAGATCGCCGATGAGTTTAAGCGCAGGGGAAAGACGGTTGTGATGGGAGGCATGCACGTGTCAGCCCTCCCGGATGAAGCCCTGCAGCACTGTGATGCGGTTGCGATTGGCGAAGGGGAACAAGTATGGCCCCAGATGGTGGAAGACCTCAGGCGAGGAGAACTGAAGCAAATATACCAGGCCGATACCTTGTTTGACTTATCGGCAGCGCAACCGCCCCGATGGGATATCATTGACAAAAACTTGTATAGCCCAGTGGACTTCATAGAGACCACTCGCGGGTGCCCAATAAACTGCAACTTCTGCGCTGTTACCCAGTTCTACGGGGCCAAGTACCGGACCAAACCCGTCAATCTCGTTGAGCACATGGTGGCGAAAGTAAAGCCGGTGGACAAGGTTCTGGCTCTCAAGAATCTCATATTCTTCGTTGATGACAATATCATCGCCAACCGCAAGCATTGCCTGGAACTCCTTACCATGTTGAAAACCTATAACATCCAGTGGCTTGGCCAGGCCTCCATATCGGTGGCGAAAGATGAGGAATTGTTGAAACTGATGTCGGAAACGAGATGTCTCGGCCTTCTTATAGGCATGGAGAGCCTTTCTGAAGACACCTTGGCGGAGTGTGGCAAACGCATCAATAAACCGGCAGAATACGAGCGGGCCGTGGCCACCTTGCACCGTTATGGCATAGGCGTCAAGGCTACCTTCATGATTGGCTTTGATAACGATGATCCATCCGTATTTCCCAAGATGGCACGGTTCATTCGCAAGTCCAGCTTTGATAGTGTCTATTTCAGCATTCTCACCCCTTATCCGGGCACCCGGTTTTATCAGAAGCTTGAAGAGGAGGGCAGATTGCTCCACAATGATTGGGAGAAGTACGACACCGCTCATGTTGTCTTCCGTCCCAAGAAAATGACCGTGCGGCAACTGGAAGAGGGATTTATTTGGCTTTACAAGAAAACGCTTTCGCTCGGTTCCATAGTTTTGCGACTGGCCCGAGCCAGAACAAATCCTCAGTTTTTTCTTCCCGACAATCTGGCCTTTCGATCCTGCCTCCTGAAGATGTTGCGAGGGGGGTACTAACGATTTTAGATTGCAGATTGTAGATTGTGGACTAAGAATTGCAGATCGTATGCTCCATCTAGTGTCTGCAGTCTGCAATCTGAAGTCTAAAACTGTGGGAGCGGCTTTCCCCGACCTGAGCCTGTCGAAGGTTAGCCGCGATTCTGAAGCTTTCCATGAGCGGTTCTCTATTGCGATTGCGAGGGTTGTTTGCAGGACTCATGGCCCTGATTTTATTGGGCTGCGCTACTCCTCCCCCTGTTCCAGAGAGACTGGAGTTTCTCGACTACCAGGGGCACGTCAATGAACACCACACCCTCATTCAGGCCTCACCTTCACAGGTATTTGCGGTGCTAACGGATTTTGACAGATTTGTAACCTTAATTCCCAACGATCGTGTTGAACTGAGCAAGCTGACCCCAGGACCTTATCGAGTAGGCACAACCATTAGAGCCGAAACCTTATTTAAGATAAAGTTCAGCTGGGAGTCAAAAGTGGTAAACCTGGAGAAGGATCGCCTGCTGGTGCTGCAGTTCCAAGGCGGGCCCTTCCAGGATGGTTACGAGGTGTGGGAGTTGAGGCCCCAGGGAAGTTGCACCAGAGTGAGCCACACCTTTGTTTACAATATTTCCAATTTTTTCCATCGCTTGGTGTGGGTGTTCAAGCGAGGTGAGAAGAAACACAACACCTTGACGGAAGTAACCCTGCTGAATCTAAAACGGGAATGTGAAGAAGGGCTGTTGCCCCCTTTTATGGGGGGACCCAAAGAGGAGGAGGGGTGTGACCTCCTGTTTTCTGTGCCAAGGTAGTGAATTCAAACCGTTCATTCGTGAGGGCCAATGGCAATACGTGCGTTGTCTCAACTGCAGTCTCATTTTTTTGGAGCCGCAACCCTCACGCAGTTATCTGCACCACCATTATCAGGACTATCTAGCTGCCGATCCCCAGAGTGTGGAGAGTTGGCGCCGTCTCATGGCGCAGGTAGTTAGCAAGACAGCCGAGCTCATAGAAGCAGCAGTGGCCAGGCCGGGACGGTTGCTGGATGTGGGCTGTGGTTACGGCTTCTTCCTCAAGGAGATGGCCCACCGTGGTTGGCAGGCAGAGGGAATCGAAATTTCGACCACAGGTTTGGGTTACGCTCGAGACTCCTTGGGACTCGAGGTTTCGGACCAGCCATTGCCGAGAGCCGACTGGCCTGATGGGTGTTATGATGTAGTCACCCTCTTTTACGTAATAGAGCATCTTCCAGATCCAATGGCGGTGCTCAAAGAGGTTTATCGTCTTCTACGATCCGGTGGCTTGCTCTTTTTGAGGTGGCCGCACACCGCCCCTATAGTCAGACTCCTGAGGCCCTGGGCAGAGCGTCTGAAACTTTACCAGGCTCCCTCTCATCTGTTTGACTTTTCTCCAGTGACTCTATATAAAATTCTTGACCAAACAGGTTTTCATGAGATCCAGACAACTGTCTGTGGTTGGACCAGACCAACCACAATGGGAGCACAGTTGGCGGCGTGGATCTTTGGCAGTCTGGGAGAAAAACTGGCCAAGATAAGCGGTGACCGGGTGCTGCTGCCTGGGGTGAGCAAGACCACCTGGGCTCGACGCTGAATCCGGTGTGGTTTGCCACGGCAATACTGCCTGAAGCATTCAGTGGCAGAGAAATTCTGGGAACTCATTGATGAGGGGGTGGGCCATGATTAAAAAGTTTGTTGCATGGGTTGGCTCTATTATCTGTATTTTTGCGTTGATTCTTAGTATTACCATTGTCGATGTTGCCTGGGCTCAGAGAGGAGAGAATTTCATCGTTGCAATAAGACACAGTTCCATGTGGGCTGTAAACAAATCAACACGCAAACTGATGTTCCTGAAGTATCAGGAGGAGAACAAAGTGTGGAAGTCAGATCAGATAACCGTTCCTACAGATATCGATCTGAACAATACTCTGTTGCTCGCAACAGGCAGAGAGGGAACGCAAGTCTTTGTGTACGATCAGGCTTCAGGCCTTGTTACCTTCTATGAGGTTCAGAAAGATAGGAGCATCAAGAAGTATATTAGTGTCGACTTGGCAAATGACCTTAAGTAGATCTCCTTCTCATTATTGGCAATAAGAGTTATGAGCGGCCGTCAACCAAAACTGTCTGAGGTAGTCATGTCTAAAACTTCCATGATCACCATGATGTGTGTTGCCGTTCTCTTGGTTTTGTCGGGTTGTACTGGAAAGGACGGTATCATTCGTCTCAACACGGAACCGGCTGGGGCGCATTACTTTGTGGATGGTATTGAGAGAGGAACAACACCGGCGGAATTCGAATGGAGGTACGATCGGCCTATTTTGATAGAAATTAAGAAAGAGGGCTACTATACCGAGGAAGAACTGCTCAACCAGGGCTGGCTTTCTTATCAGATGTACCAAGGGAACTATGGTACGATTCGGACCGGCGGGGCCAAGAAAAAATGGACCGTAACAATTAACCGCAAGTTGAAAGTCGCACCACCAGGAATGCCTTCTGAAGTTGAGGGGCAGTAGGGTAACTCGACTCTGCGTTAGAACTCGAGGATTGAAGGTCTAGATGCTGCAAAAGATCAAACAACGAGTCACGAGCTGGAGCGAGAGCAGGTGACGACCTCCTCTTCATTGCATCCACACAACGGGAACAACTGCAGTGGATCAGAGGCCACCGGGCGGCAATCTCAGGCTGATGGGCCGCTAGTTGGAATTCCACGCGGCCTGCTCTATTTTAAATACCAACCCCTGTGGACCACATTTTTCTCCCACTTAGGGGTTGCGATTCAGGTGTCACAGCCCACCGAACGGTCAAGATTTGAGTACGCCCAGAGCCTCACCCGCAGCGATCTTTGTCTCCCGGTAAAAGTCTTTCTAGACCATGTGGCCAGGCTGAAAGACTCGGTGGACTATATCCTCTTACCTCGGGTCATCAGTGTCAGCCCGGACGCTTATATGTGTCCCAAGATTCTGGGATTGACCGACATGGTGCGTAATGTGTTCTCGAACTTGCCTGATTTGTTGACACCTAGGATCAACGCCAAGCTGCCAAAGCCAGAGGGATTTGCCGGAGCCTGCTTTGAGGTGGGCCACCATTTCGACAACAGCCCAAGCCGGGTGGAGGAGGCATGGGCGGCTGCTCAGAAAGCTCAAATTGAATTTGAACAGCGGCTACTGAGCTATCCACTTGATCAGGCCTTAGGTCCATGGGACGAGACCTTTTCCAAGCAAGACAGTACGTCTACTTTTCAACCTCGGTATCGCGTAGCAATAATTGGTCGGCCCTACATCACTTTTGATAGCGCTCTGAGTCACGACCTGCTGAATCTGCTCAAACGGCATGGTGTCCAGATTGTTACCCCGGAATCTCTGCCCCGCGAAGTCAAGGACAAGGAAAGTCAAACACTGTCGAAGCAAGTGTACTGGCAAATGGGCAAGGAACTGGTGGCTGCGGCCATGCACTATATGCAATGCCCCGAGGTGGATGGCATCATCAATGTCTCCAGTTTCGGCTGCGGCCAAGATTCCTTTACCAACGCTCTGGTGGAGTACTACGTCACCAAACATTCAAATAAACCATATCTCAATTTGGTCATGGACGAACACACAGCCGACGCCGGTTTAAATACCCGGGTGGAGGCTTTCCTGGACATGGTGGACCAGCGGACCAAGATAGGGTCTCTTGGGTCGAGAGCGATAAAGGAGGGAGCAGAGCCCTACAGTTCCAAGAAGTTTGTAAAGCAACCCACATCACCGGAGATGCATTTGACCATTCCCCACATGGGTCATCTCCATATTGGCTTCGAGCAGGTATTCAAGAATCTGGGCGTGCACATAACCATGCCACCTCGCCCCAACAAAGAAGCACTGATGCTGGGGACGCGCTATTCTCCTGAGTGTGCCTGCCTGCCGTTCAAGATGAATTTGGGCAACATGATCCAGGCGTTGAATCAGGGTGCCACCGATATTATGATGCCTGGCGGCTTCGGCCCTTGCCGTTTTGGCTACTACAGCGTGATTCAGGAACAGATCCTGCGGGACTTGGGCTACGAGTTTCGGATGGGTCGAGCAGATGACCCTGACAGCCTGCGCGACATGCTGGATATGGTCAAGAGAATCGCTGGGCTTAAGACCAAATGGGATTCTTACAAGGTGTTTTTCTTCATACTCTATCGGCTGGCTTTGGTGGACTGGGCTCTACGGCGTGGACACTGGCTGCGGCCAAGGGAGCTTGAGAGACGAGCGACTAATCGGGCCCTTGGTCGCTGTATGAAGATAATAGAAGAAACCAGTCGATTTCGTGACCTGTGGCAAGCGAAGAGGAAGGCTCGTAAGATATTGGCTTCGGTTGCCCACCACCGCAGTCGTTCTGTTCTTCGGGTAGGTATTGTGGGTGAGATCTTCATGGTTCTGGAAAATTACGCCAACATGAGTGTGGAAGAACGGCTGGGGGAGATGGGAGTTGAGGTCCACCGTGGCGTTTGGCTTAGTGACTGGCTCAATGACCGCTATCGCTTCAAACTGTTCAGACGGAACCAGTTCAAGTGGGCTCTCCGTCAGGCCGCACCATACTTGCGTGAACCCAGTGGTGGTGAAAGTGTAAAGTCTGTAGGCAAGTCAGTCGGCTTCGCCCAAAGAGGGTTTGACGGTATCGTTCACCTGATGCCTTTTACCTGCATGCCGGAGTTGGTGGCTCAGACGATTCTGGCCAAGGTGTCAAGAGATTACAATATTCCGGTGCTTACCTTGATTTTCGATGAGCACACTTCGCCGGGCGGGGTGCAGACCCGGTTGGAGGCCTTTGTAGATCTGATTAACCGCAGCAAGGGTTTTACCGCTTAGCAGCTACCAGGTAGCTCCTGTCTACAGATCGCCTGTTTCCCATTTGCCGCAACGATCCCCCCACCGCACCAAGCGCTCCTGGCCTGGGGCCATTGGCATCTTTACCTCCATGACCTCGCAGCCGTTGGAGCAGCCCTCGCATTCAAAACCGTCGAGTTTATAGGGTATCTCTCCAACCTCAAAACCACGGAAGCGTGTTTGTCCGGTTGAAGCCACAACTTCCTTGGCCAGCAGTGCAGCCCCAATGGCTCCCATCACCTCATAATCAGGTGGGACGGTCAAGCCATTGTCCAGAACTCGCTCGAAGGCGGTCTGCATGCCCACGTTGGCAGCTACCCCACCTTGAAAAAGGATAGGTGGGCGGAGGTCTTGGCTCTTGACCAGGTTGTTTAGATAGTTGCGAACCAAAGCCTCGCACAAACCTGCGATGATGTCTTCTACACTGTGCCCCATTTGTTGTTTGTGAATCATGTCTGACTCTGCGAACACCGTACAGCGACTGGCAATCTTTACAGGTTTGCTAGCCTTGAGGGCATATTCACCAAAAGATTCAATGGGAATTCCCAGTCGGTATGCCTGTTGGTCCAGAAAAGAACCGGTGCCGGCGGCACAGACCGTGTTCATGGCAAAATCGATGACGATACCGTTTCGCAAAATGATACTCTTGGAGTCCTGACCGCCAATTTCGATGATCGTATGTGTCTTCGGCTCGTAATGGAGGGCTGCCACAGCATGGGCAGTTATTTCATTCTTGATAACATCGGCACCTACTAAAATGCCGGCCAGATAGCGCCCACTGCCGGTGGTGCCGACACCGCTAATGCTCAACTCACCGTTCATTTTCTGAGCCAATCCCATGAGACCGTTTTGCATCGCCTTCATGGGCTGGCCGTGGGTGCGCAAGTACTTCTTGTGCAGCACTCCACCACTGTCATCCACCAGCACCAGATTGGTGCTGATGGAACCCACATCGATTCCGAGATAAGCGGCTTTCATGACCAAATCCCCTTAATGTCAGTGGTCAGTTGTCCGTTGCAGAGAAGCAGGAAAGGCAAGTGTAGGGGCGGGGTTTACCTGCCCGCCATCGCTCTCGCCCGTCCGCCATCGGCTTCGCCTTCAGGCGATTGCCGGGCGGGCTCAGGCGAGGCAGGCGGGTCCCCGCCCGCCAAATGCTCACATAATAACGTAAATCAACTGCTTAGGCGACGATTCTCTTTTCACCAGTAATCATTTACCGTCTAGTATCATTTTCGCTAGGCGCTCTGCTCTATGCGCTTTGCTTCAATCCAGGATAAGATCGCCGGCAGCAGAATGAGGGCGGCAAGCAGGCAGGTGAGGATTCCCAGTCCAGTAACCCAGCCGATGCTGCGCAAGCCAGGGTAATGGGAACTGATCAGGGAGCCGAACCCTATGGAGGTGGTCAGAGAGGTAAGCACAATGGCGCGGCCTATTTGCCTGAGCACGGCCGTGAGGTCTTGAGCGGATTCTTCCCGCCACCGGTGCACAATGTGGATGCCGTCATCAATGCCGATACCCACAATCAAAGGCAGCACAATGAAGTTGGCGTAATTGAATGAAAGGGAAAACAATGACATGATCCCCAACATTGCCACCACCCCAGCCACCAGGGGAATGGAAGCCAGGGCTGCGGTCAGAGGATTTCGCAATGCCAGCAGCAGTGCCACAGCAATAGCCACACCGGCAAGAGCGAGGGAGTCACCAAGGTCATGCCACACAAGTCTTTTCAAATGATCTGTCAAAACCGGCCAACCGGCCACTCGATACTCACTCCTGCTGAGGCCGGCTTCGCCTGCGGCCTTATGGAGATCTAGAGTTACGTTTTGTAAGTCACTCTTGCCCCATAGACCTTCCCGCGGATAGATAAAAGTGAACAACTTTCGGTGCGGGCCATGATCCGCCCAAAAAGGCTCGAGCAATCCTTCCAGGTTTGCCTGTTTGAACGTCCCTTGATCCACTTCACCTTTGGGACCTACCAGTGTCCTCAACCAGCTCAAATATGAAACGTACTCGGGGAGGAATTGAAAACCGTTCTCCTGAAGAGCCTGCTTAAAAGTAGCCTCAATCCTTGCCGGATCGAGGTCGGCAGCGTGGCGATCAAAGAAATCAAGCGCTTGCCGCTGGCTCTCCGGTGCCGGCAAGTAAGAGAGAATGCTGCGGTAGTGTGACAAGCTGTCTCCACCCTGTCGTCGGCCCAACTCCTTCTCTAGCCGCCAGGCTCGATCCAGAAGTGCTGCATCACTCTCTCCCTCCATTACCAGGAGAAGATAGCCGCTCGCTCCACCCAGAATGGCCTCAATCTGTTTTTCTGCGGCCATGTGGCCAGACTTTTGTGGCCTTAGGGCTCGGAGGTCTTCTTGAAATGAGACACCAAAAGCTGAAATGGTCAGCACTATCAATAAAATAATACTGATGGCCACCGTCAGGCGCGGACGCGCCACCACAGGTGTAATCAGAGAGTCAAGACCGAAGTTAGGAATAGGTCGTGAGGAACTTATCGGCCGACCACTACTTTCCTGCCAAGCAAGCAAGGCGGGGAGTACCACCAGCATTGCAGTCAGGCAGGCAAGAATGCCAACGCCGGTAATTATGCCCAGTTCTTGGAATCCCCTGAAAGAGGAAACCCCTAAAGCGAAAAAGGCTGCCGCAGTAGTCAGTCCACCCATGAGAATGGCTCTACCACTCTTAGCCAGGGCTGGAGGCAAACCGCTGCTTTGTTCCCCATTTTGTCCTGCCTCGAGGTACATGTTGAGGAGGTGGATGCCGAAGTCAATACCAAGCCCCAGGAGGACGGCGGCAAAGGCGCCAGTAAGAATATTGACGTGGCCGAAGATAAGCTGCAATATTCCGAAGGTCCAGATTAAAGCCATACCCAAGGGCAGAAGCATGAGGAAGAGAATACGTAATTGCCGAAAAACAAGAAAAAAGAGAAGATTGACCCCGATGAGTGAAATGATAAAGCTACTTTGCAGATCTTTGCGGGTGAGGGCCTCGTCTTCAAGGGCAATGGGATATCCACCGGCAAAAGTAACGACAGGGGCAGCAGTCATACCGGGATGGGAGTCTCGCCAGTTGCGAATGGCGGTTTCAGCTGCAGACGAAGCAGCAGCCATGAGCTGTTTGGTATAGATAATATTTCGCGCTGATTCTTCAGGCCGTATGAACACCA
Source organism: Syntrophobacteria bacterium (assembly GCA_041560295.1). Lineage (GTDB taxonomy): Bacteria > Desulfobacterota > Syntrophobacteria > BM002 > BM002 > BM002. The sequence goes on from JBFFBS010000056.1 coordinate 9,928, forward strand.
GAAGATGGCGGCGGTCCTTATCCACCAAATAACCATCCTCCAGGTCAAGTCCAGCAAAGGAACGTTGGGAGAACCAACGGGAGAGCCATAAGTGCCGCAAACCCAAAGGATCTCTAAGAATCATTTCCTCAACCGCACCCTGCATCGGCATCAACAAAAGCCGCTTGTTTTCTCGCACCTGACGGTGAATGGCATCATCACTCAGCCGGTCAAGGAGATCCATCCGTTCCTGTTCTGAAAGAAACAGACCGGCGTGCGGCAGCAACACTTCGGAGAAGAATAGCTTTTGCTGGGTGGTTATCTTGGCTTCCAGATGTCCTATCTGCGGGAAAGAAGCCATTTCTCGAATGAAACCATCGACTACCTGTTTGCCGCTTTCCACATTTCCAGGTTCAGGGAGGCTGACAACCACTACCAGCACATCCTGGGGACCCGCGTCCAGCAGATCAGCCAGCAGTTGCTTGGCCTGACTGTCCTTGGCAGGCATGAGAGAATCCAGACTAGAATCCATTCTGAGCTGGGTGATGAGTATGATTGCTATACCGGTGAGAAGGACAGCTATCAGCAGAATCAGCCGATGGCTTTGGCGGATAAGGTCAGCTAAAGCAGTGAAGAAAGAGCGGGGCATGTTAGATTGCAGATTTTAGATTGATGATTGGAGATTTTGGATTTTACCGGGTGGGCATTATTAGCGGGAAAATCTCTGAACCCTTGAGTTGCCGGTATCAGCCACAAAGACATTGCCGGCTCCGTCTATGCTGAGTCCGTATGGTTTAACGAACCGTCCGGAGCTTCTTCCCGGTCCCGCGTAAGATCTGAGACTCTGTCCGGTTGGACCCATTTCCCAGATTAAGGCGGTGGCAGCATCCAATACCAACAGATTCCCCGTGGCCTGGTCTACTGCAACATCAGCGGGATAGTGCAGCCTGTCGGTGAAGGCGGCGAGAAAGCGACCTTGGGAATCGAACTTTTGCACTCTTCGCATCTCACTATCTGCTACGTAAACATTGCCGCTTTCATCCACAGTGAGGCCCATGGGTTCAACAAAATCGCCGCTGCCTTTGCCTTTGCTGCCCCAGGTGCGCAAGAATCTCCCCTGATTGTCAAATACTTGAACCCGGTTCATTTTGGCGTCAACGGTGTAAACGGCTCCGTCCGGGCCCACCGCAATGCCGCTTAGAAAATAGAATTCGCCGCTGCCCTTGCCCTTCTGACCCCAGTGGCCCAGGAAAACGCCGTTGGCGTCAAATTTCTGGACTCGATGATTGTACGTATCAGCAACGTAGACGTTACCTTCACTGTCCACGGCCACATCGTACGGTAGCGTCATGCTTCCGGAACCAGTTCCCTTTTGTCCCCAACTTTTCATGAAGGTACCGCTGGTGTCAAATACCTGAATCCGGCTGTTATAGGTGTCCGCTACGTAGACATTGCCAGCATCATCGGCCGCTATCCCGAAGGGCTTTTGAAAATCTCCCGTGCCCGTGCCAACCAAGCCCCAGGCTTGGGCAAAACGGAGGGCGCTACTGGTGCCCACCGCAGATGGAACACCGATAATGGGACCGCTTGTCCTGGACTTGGTAGCTCCAATAGAAACTACATTGTCGCCCACCGATACAGTCTCGTCGGTTTTCTGTTCGACCACTCTGGCAAAGGCCAACTTTTCCTGAATCTCAGTAACCTGAAGCTTACCCGTGCGGATTTTTTCAACTCCCAGAATCTCACCTGATACCGGGTGTTTGAAGATCTCGCCTTCCCGGTATACCTCAAATTGCATACCCACTCTTGCCCCGGCGGATTTTCCCACATCGAGGATGAAAGCGTTGCCCTTCTGGTGGATGATGAATCCCCGCACAGGGAACTTGCTCACCAACTGGGCCACGAACGGACGGATCTTTTTGGACATGGCCCCAACGCTTCCGGCCGCCAGTCGGTCAGCCACTTTGATGGCGGCACTTTCCGTCTCAATAATCTTGACGTTGAGATCTAGCCCTTGTCGGTGACTGGTCACTGCGCCGGTGACCATGTAGGTGGCTCCCAATACCCGCCCCAATTGGGCTGCGGTATCCACGTCAATCACACCGGCCACTCCCAATTGTTGCTCTTCGATGACCTTTTGCAGAGCTTGCCGCTCAATGACGTCGAAGCGGCCCTGGTTTACGAAGGCAGTGGTGAGCCACTGGGCGGCAACCTTACCGAGTTCCTGAGACCTGGCCTTCTCCCCTTGAGCTTCAAGATCCACCACGGCAATCCGGGAACGAGCAGCAGCGTGCACCGATGCTTGAACGGTAGTCCACAAAAGGAGGGCAAAGATGAAAATGGCGCAGCTTGCCTTCGCCCACTGGTGTGGCCTCATGTCTTCTCTCCTTGCGAGTGCTTAGACTGGGGGTGCTTTTGCCAGGCTGGGTCAGCAAAAGACTTGTAAGATTCAGCGAACTCATCGATTTCGTCAGCCAGATTGGTAAAGATGCAGTCCGCTCCCTCGTGGGTGAAGTAAGCTCCATGGTTTAGTGCCATCTCGCGTCCCACTGCGGGATGATCAACTAACATGCAGGTGCGGTACAAGTTATCATCATATGGTATCTTGGCTTTTATCGCCTGGAACAATGGCGAGTTAAGAGCTTCCTTTAATGGGTATTCGTGGATATTGTGAGTGGCAAAATGGCAGAAAACACAGGGTTCCACATCTCCCTTGGAATTTATGTGAGCATACTTGCGGGCGCCTGACATGCAGCCATTCACCACCGGGCCATCGTTCCAAAAATCTATGAATAGAATTGCCTTGCTATTGCGCCAACGACCCAGGGACTCCCGGAGATAATCTCTTTGCTGCGGAGTGGGCATCAGTTCGGTCTTGGGGTCCCTTCCCACCGGGACATACATGAAGTAGCAGCCAAGAAGGCAACCTTTCTCAATCATAAAATCCACAAATTCGTCGCTGGTAATGGTGTCGTGGTTTTCCCTGGTTTGGGTGGCGGAGTAGCCGAAGAGCACGCCGGCATCACGAAGCATGTCCATGGCCGCCATGATCCGGTCAAAGTGGCCTTTTCCCCGCCTCAGATCCGTAGCCTCCCTGAAGCCTTCAATGCTTATGGAAGGCATGACATTCCCCACCGAGATAATCTTTTGCGCCACTCTCTCATCAATGAGGCCCCCGTGAGTGTAAACCAGGAAGGACATGTCATTGTGCTTTTCGAAGACATCGAATATGTGCTTGTAAAAGAAGGGTTCACCACCGGAAACGGTGATGAAATAAATGCCCATCTCTTTGGCCTCGTTGAGGATCCGGTCCAAGGTCTGGAAACTCAATTCCTCAGCCTGTTGGTAACTGCCGGCATAACAGCCGAAACAGTTGAGGTTGCAACGCATGGTCGGGCTGATGACCAGGAATCCTGGTGGATAGTATCCTCCAGGCTGTTCTGCAAAGGCTTTACGTTTATTGGTTCCTACCAAGAGCTGGTTGATGACGTAGCTCTGGATGATGGTCCTGCGGTGGTGAGGATTGAGAGTACGAAGGATTTTCTTGGTAATTTCCAGAGTGGGGTGTCCCTGGTCAAAAAGGTCGCGGATCCAGCGAATCCGGCGAACGTAGTAGTCCCTCTTGCCAAGCTTCTCGGCAAGTTTCGCTATGCTTCGATAGGTGAGCTTGAATAGTTTGTCGTTGGTAACATGGGCCAGAGAAGCCAGTAACATGTTAATGGCGTACACTTCCAGCCGATGGCTGTTTGTCTTCAAAGTTCCCCTCCAAAACTGCAGAAGTTCACTGTCGAATTCTCAGTCAGATTTCATTAGCCCGGATATTTCATGGATCACTTGCTGCGACCACGGATCTGGCCGTCCTTCCGGGCGTCCTCAGGTGTCGGCCCCTGCGACGTACCGTTCAGGTACGCCTCGGAACCCACACCCTGCGGTTGCCCGGTGGCACACCCATCTTCGTGGTCTCGCGACAGTAATTCATGAAATATCCGGGCTTATACTGAGGGCAACGAGAGTTTAGCACTGAAATTCGTTCTTGCCAAGCAGGACCCGAGTTCCTGCATAGATGTATTCCACTGCCCCGAGACTCCACCACTGCCGGAAATCCCGGCGGCAACCATCAGGAGTCCATCCGGTATAGAGAAGCCTTTGCCTTTTCAGCTCAGGCGATCAAGTGCCAAAACCGCAGGAGGCCATCACCCACACCCACAAACATGAGACTGCCCACTATACTTCCGCTTATCAACAGGGTGTAGCTTTTTTTCTTGGGCACGCCAATAATGTGGGCCAGAAACACCCCGCTCCACATGCCACCTCCCTTCATCGGTAGCACGGTAAGCAGCAGTACTCCCACATGACCAAAAGCTTGCAACCTCTGGAAGAAGCGTCGCTCTTTCGCCACCTTCCCTTTGCGCTGAAAATACCCACTGAGCCGTTGCAGCCGTTCACTGGTAAAGGTATGTTCGTATAGATAATAAAAGCAAGGAACCTGCAAGGTGTCCATAAAAATAACAAGGGGAAATAAGAGCAGAAGATTAAGTCTAAACAAGCTGGCGGTTACAATCGCTACGGGCCTTCCCCCTACAATGTAGAGAGCTATGAAGTAAAGGAGGCTGTGCTCGTGAATATGCTGCTGCAACCATACAACCGAATCTCCCATTAATTCAGCACCAGGTGTCCAGCCTCCAGTGAAGGTTGGAAGTCTTAACTATGTAGCTTAGCTGCAAGTATTTTTCAATGATTATTTAGTTAGTCTTAGAAAATCTGGTCCTCAGGCCCAGGTGAGATCGCATAGGGCATAGCGCATGGCGCATAGCGTACAAATATAGGGAACCGTCACATTGACAGTTATTCGCTTTGCTCTCTGCGCTTAGCGCTTTGCGTCATGGGGGTGGCCCAAACTCAGCTCCCCAAGGCCCTGATTCTCTTGCTCATCTTCTCGTACGCACATGGGCGAAGTCTTTGCTGCCGTAAAACGGGAGTAAGGCCAGTAAGCTCCCCAGGATGGGCAGGGGATCGTCCAGGTCAATGATGTCGTAACTCATGTTGGCTCGGCGAAATTCAAAGAAGCTCGGTTTCAACCGCCACCTGTTTGGGTTTTGCAGAAAATGGAGGATATCCCCTGGCAGGAGCCAGCGGCAAAGATGTCCCACCCTATAGGTGTGCACAGCCGGAAAATCTAACCCCAGGGCCACAAGGGTGAGAAGGTAGGGAAAATTCACTCCGGTATTGACGGCCAGAGCCAGCGATCCCCAGAAACGTGGGTTGACCTCAAGGAGCTTGGCTGTGCCATCTCGGCTATCGATTTTGAATTCAACCATGCCCACACCCACCAAGCGTAAGCTTTCCAGTAGTTTGGCGCCATCACGTCTAGCTTGCTCGTGGATAATGCTTTGGCGCAGAGTGCTGGGACCGCCCTGGACCGGATACTCGCGGAGGCGGCGATGAATAAAACTGGCGCGCACCTGATGATTGTGATCCAGGAGGAAACTGGCGCCAATTCCCTTACCCTCAGCGGGCAATCTCTCCTGCACCAGTGGCGATTGTCCAGAATGAAATACCTGCTCCAGAGCAGCTGGCAGTTGAGCTGGTTCCGTGACGTATTGCAACCCTGCACTGCCAGACCCCACCCTTGGCTTGACCACCACCGGGTACTTCAAATGTCTACCCAGTGTCTTGGCTTCTGCCATCCTATTGACCTCGAAGGTTTTTGGGATGGGGATATCAAGTTCTTCTGCTCGCCTGAGGACCTTCAGTTTGTCGCGGGCAAAGAGCAGATGGTGGTGGGTGGCACAAGGAAGGTTGGTTATTTTTTGGAATCTCTCTCTGTTACGAGCAAGCAGCAGAAGGGTATCTTCCTCCATGGGCATGAGTACGTGGTGGGGATGGTGGTTGAGGTATGCCTCGAGAAAATCTAGATAGTGGGACGGCTGCAACACCGGGGAGGGAGTCCGCACCCGGCGGTGACAATATCGTGAGAATAACGCCGGCGCCAAGTAGGTGCTTTCCCCAATCGTAACTCGCACTCCACAACGACCTAAGGCTCGAACCGCAGCAAGCGTTTTGCGCCAGTAACCATCGGTTACGAAGACTCGGATTTTCTTCAAATCATTTTTAATCAAATGAGTCATGATCTCATTACAGTTGATAAGGTTTCAGGTGTTCCGCCGGAGGCGGATCAGGTGTCAGGAAAAAGAAAAAGAGAAGCTGAAACCTCCATCAGTCCTGACACCTAAAATCCTTACTTGCACTATAGCAAACGAAAAAAGGATCTGCTACTGGGGCGAGGGTCCGCCTTGACGCAAAAAGCATAATTTGATACACATCACTACCTCTCATTTTCAACCTCTTCAGTGGGTGGTACAGTGAAATAAAGCCGGGTTCGCGGCGCCTTACATAGATACAAATGTTGTCGAGCCAACAGAAGTTTGCTTCTATGAGATTCAAAGATAAGATTGTTCTCATTACTGGTGGAATTCGTGGCATTGGTGCTGCCATCTGCAAAAGTTTCCTTCAAGAGGGGGCCCATGTTGTGGTAACCTATTCCCAGGATCAAGACCAGGCGCGAAGCTTTCAGAAAGAACTGGGACCCGGTGGTTCGAACACGACCGTTCACCAGGCGGATGCGTCTGACTTCGACGCCATGAAGACTTTGTTTGACGATACCTTTGAAAAGTTCGGACGTCTTGATATTCTGGTTAATAATGCTGGAATACGACGCGACAACTTGGTAATGTTCATGTCAGAGTCAGAGTGGCATGATGTGCTGCGGGTCAATCTCCAAGGCACCTTTGTGTGCTGTAAACTGGCATTGAAACCCATGATTGGACAACGATGGGGACGGATGATCAACATAGTCTCCCCCAGTGGCATGATGGGTCGTCAAGGCCAGGCCAACTATGCCGCCGCCAAGGGAGGCGTAGTCAGTTTCACCAAGTCTTTGGCGAGAGAGGTGGCAAAAATCGGTATAACTGTTAATGCCGTTTCCCCTGGGGTCATTGAAACTGATATGACTCGGTCCTTGCCCGAACAGACCTTGACTGAGCTAAAGCAGGCAATCCCCATGGGCCATTTTGGGCGCCCGGAAGATGTAAGTGGGGCCGTTCTGTTTCTGGCCTCCGAGGGAGCCTACTACATTACCGGTCAAGTGGTAAGCGTGGATGGAGGTCTAACCTGAAAAATAATTTGGACTGAAATTTGCATTTCCAGGCCGCATGATAAACTTCGGACAAAGGAGGAGTTGCCATTGCAAGTGTCCCTGCGAGAGCAAGAAGGTCTGGTTGAAAATCTCAAAGAACTCATAATCCGTACTTTGCGCCTTGAAGATGTTGGTCCCGAAGACATCGTAGCTTCGGAACCCCTGTTTGGTGAAGGGCTTGGCCTCGATTCCATTGATGCTTTGGAATTGGTGGTTGCCATCGAGAGGGAATATCAGGTTGAAATTCCGGATGCAGAGGTTGGGAGACGAGCCTTTGCTTCCATCAATGCGCTAGCAGAGTTTGTCCTGGAAAAGGGGGCAGGACAGCAGACTTCCGATGCGGTGGGTTGAGACCACGACAACAGTCAGATTCAACGAGGTAGATCAGTGGGGTATAACCTGGTACGGTCATTACTTTGCCTGGTTTGAACTGGCTCGCATGAAGGTGCTGGAGCAATTTTCCCTCCTGCCAGAAGATTTCACCGGACTGGGATTCATCGCCCCAGTTGTGAGCGCACATTGCGAATTCAAGAAACCCGCCCGCACCAATGACACCATAAGGATTCGAGC
>JBFFBS010000057.1:0-17592 GCA_041560295.1 Syntrophobacteria bacterium
AAGATTACGCGCCATGAGAACATCGGCATGGGCATCGAGTTTAGAAATTTAGACCTGGATGCATTCTTCCATCTGAAAAATCTCATTTCCTACAATACAGAGAAGATTGACACGGTGAAAAAGGAGTTTCAAAAACTTGCCAGAAAACAGGATCAGAAAAAGTGATTTAAAATAGGACAAAACCTTACCAATAAACCTCTGATCCATCTAATACATCACTTGGTGACCGTCTTGAACCCTTCCCGTTACGAACCTACCCTGATCTAAACAAGCAGCACTTATGTATTAATACTTTAGTTAAAGTAGTTTTGCGATCAGTGTGTTTTATTCATCACTTATCCAGAAAACTCATGAAGAGTTTTGCTTTATTCTTACACAGAATAGAAGGGTAAGCTGCTTGCATTATAGACTATTTTGTTGCACCGCTTAATAATTTTTGCTAACCTACTAACAGATTAATTCCACATTCTGTCTCAAAGACACTTGCTGCGGCGCACGCTCCAATTGTCTTTCCTGAAACTCCCGTGACTTTCTGCTGCTGAGCTGTAGCCGGCAGGTAATCTGGAATGGTTCTCTAGTTGAAAAAGATGAGAATCATATCTGCCAATCTTTAGCAAGGAGGGAAAATACCAAAGGTAAGAAAGGCGAAATTTCCTTAGCAATGGAATTTCAACCGTACGAAACTTGTGCAGGTAATGTGGACGTAGATGAGAGTAGCCAAGAATCAGAAGGCAATTACCTGTAACCAGGGGGGGAGGTGTCGTATGGAAAATCATTTCTCTCGTTACTTTAAACTTACCGTTTGTGTCATAGCCTTTATCCTTTCACTCTCTTTGTCTCTAGGCACAGGTCATGGGCAAGACTTTAACAGAAAGGGAGGACTGAAAGCGTGGCTCGCTGAGAGAGGTATCGACCACGATCAGTTTAGACAGCGCTTCCGAGAGGCAATGCAAGTACAGAACAGGAATCAAGACATGTTGATGGAGCTGTCCGGCGTCGTGGGCACGGGCACGGGAATAACTGCGGAGGGCGAAGTTGTCGTTAAAGTCTTCACCGCTCGGGCTGGAATACGTGGGATTCCCGCGAGCCTGGACGGCGTAGCAGTTCGGACAAAGGTGACGGGAAAATTCTATGCGCTACGCGATAACACAAACACCTGTAACTTTTCCGGTGATGGGCGTGATGGGGTCTGTGAGGGATGGGAGCGATGGCCGCTTCCTGTGCCAATAGGCGTTTCAGTGGGCCATCCGGCGATCACCGCCGGAACACTTGGCGCACGAGTCACGGACGGTGCGGATGTTTTCATCCTGAGCAACAACCACGTCCTCGCCAACGGCAATCAGGCCAATCTTGGTGACCCGATCCTGCAGCCAGGTAGCTTCGACGGCGGTGTAGATCCCGACGACGCCGTGGCTTATCTCTCCGACTACCAGGAGATAAAATGGTGTGAATACTGGTGGATCTTCCTTATCTGTAATCAAACCAACACCATCGATGCAGCCATCGCTCGCTCGACAACGGGGGACATCGGTTTCGAGACACCAATGGGTGAATATGGATCTGTCCCTGGGTACGGCGCACCCAAATCGACCATCCACGCTGCATATGGAGACCCTGTCATCATTGGTGATGAGAACCTCAACTTGCTTCTTGGCCAAAGTGTCCAGAAATACGGTCGGACCACCAGTAATACTGTCGGCACTGTTGATTCTATAAATGTTACGGTGGATGTCTGCTACGATGATCTATGCGATAAGGTTGCGAGATTTGTGAATCAGCTCATCATTACACCCGGGACTTTCAGCGCGGGGGGCGATTCTGGATCAGTCATTGTTACCAAGGACGCAGACCCGGCAGAGAACGCTAAGCCAGTGGGCCTGTTGTTCGCCGGCAGTGATGTGGATACCGTTGCGAATCGCATAGATTTGGTGCTCAATGCTTTTGGCGTGGATATTGATGGAGAGGGAGCATTGCCCTCTCTGTCCATCGATGACGTAACTGTAACCGAGGGTGAAGGCGGGCCTACAACAGCTGCCATATTCACTGCGACTTTATCGGCCTCGAGCAGCGAAAATGTAACCGTAGAGTTCGCCACCTCAGACGACAGTGCAACTGCAGGTGAAGATTACGTTACCAATTCTGGTACGCTGACCTTTCCAGCGGGAATAACAACCCGGACAATCACCATTGAGGTCAACGATGATTCTAGTGAGGAGCCGAACGAGTATTTTCACGTAAATCTCAGCAATCCAACCAACGCCACAATCGCAGATGACCGGGGCGTGGGAACCATCCTAGACGACGATGCTCCACCACCGACTCCACAAATAACCATGGATGACGTTTCTGTGGATGAAGGAGGTAGTGGTACAACGGCTACCGCTGATTTCACGGTCATCCTCTCGGCTGCGACAACAAATACCGTAACCGTGGATTACACAACAAACAGCGGGCCCGGAACCAGCGCAAATCCAGGCGAAGATTATGAAGACGTTACTGGAACGCTAACCTTCTCACCCGGAATGACAAGCAAGACAATTAGCGTCACGGTCTATGGCGATGATATCGAGGAACCTGATGAGAACTTTTTCGTCGACCTGATAAATCCGGTAAACGCTAATATCGTAGACAACCGGGGTGAAGGTATTATTGTAAACGACGACACGCCATTCTCCAGTGGTCCGCAGCTTGAGACCGGAAAGGTTTGGGCAACTACGGCTGGATGGACAACCGTGGAGCTGGGTCACGACTATGGCAATGACATGGTCGTAATTTGTACCCCCAACTATGAGTACGATGCGTGGCTCCTACCAGAGCCGTTGGTGGCCCACGTGCAAAACGCTAATGGAAGCAGCTTTCAGGTCAAACTCGTCCAGGCTGTTGGGGGAAGCTTACAAGATGTGTCTGCCGACGTCTACTACATGGTGGTCAAAGCAGGTGTTTACACTCTGGCCGAACACGGTGTCAAGATGGAAGCAGTAAAGTTTAACTCTACCATAACAGACGGCTCAGGTTCATGGGTAGGAGAAAACCGTTCCTACTCTAACTCATATACCAATCCTGTGGTGGTGGGGCAGGTGATGACCTACAATGCAGATCGTGCCTGGTACTGGTCGGTTTTCTGGAGTCGAGGCTCTTCCAGAACTAGCCCTCCGTCGAGCACTACACTATTTGTCGGCAAACATAATGCGCAGGATCCACGGGCAGTCAATAATGAAATGATCGGCTACGTTGTAGTCGAAGCGGGAGAGGGAACCATGGACACAGCGAGTGGCGAAGCGAGATACTTCGCGGCGCTAGGTCCTGATACGGTAAGGGGAGTATACAACGCAGCCCCTTACACCTACACACTAAACGGTCTCTCTTTCACCCCTTCAACTGCAATTCTCAGCCAGTCGGCCATGGACGGTGGAGACGGCGGCTGGGCGGTGCTCTATGGAAGCAATCCCGTTACATCTAGCTCATTGAAACTAGCCATCGAAGAGGACATGGCCTGGGATTCTGAGCGCAAACACACATCGGAGCAGGTGGGGTACATAGTTTTTGAATAGTAAGGCGCCTATTGACTGACCGGTAAAAGTGGGGCGCTGGTTCTGGTGCCCCACTTTTTTTTTATGGTAAAGAAAATAAAGAGGTAAACGTGCCTAAGAGTTCTACTACCAAAACCATATTTTCTCGTCTGATGGTGAGAATGTTCATTTTCAGTCTAGGAATCATTCTAATCTGTAGTAGCGTTGCAGTTTGTGCGAACGAAACCGCTAAAAACGGAGAAGAAGGTAAGCATATGGTGCAAAAGCCAATCGAAGAGGTACTCAAGGAGCATACCAATAAGCTTATGTCAATCCCCGGAGTGGTTGGCACGGCGCAAAGCCTCTGTGAGGGCCAACCCTGCATCAAAGTGTATGTGAGCAAGAAAACCGAGAAGCTCGAACGGAAAATTCCCAAGACTCTCGAAGGCTATCCGGTGGTGATCAAGGAAACAGGAAAGTTCAAAGCGTTGCCAGTCAACTAATTTTGTATGATCCGGAACAGAAAAATATTAACGACAACTCTGCCTGTAAGTAACTGTCCATAAAAAGACTAAAATCTCAGCCTGAATAGGGCAGGGGTTACCCGCCGAATTCCCACCTTGCCACGGTGCTTCTCTCCTTTGCCTATTTTTTCCGGTTCTCTTCCCAGGCTTTGTCGGTAATAATGATGGTGTAGAGGTTTATTATCATCCAAACCGGTTTTACTCACTGAGGTTCAACCCTATGGACGCTGAAACCACAATTCCCCTGTTTCCTCTCGGGGTCGTACTGTTGCCGGCAATGGTTTTGCCTCTGCATATTTTTGAAGAGCGCTACAAGATAATGATCGGCGAGTGCTTGGAGCAGAATAAGGAATTTGGCATTGTATATTCTGACCAAAAAGAAATCAGGAAAAAGGGCTGCACAGCCAAGATTGTTAAAGTCCTAAAACGTTATGACGATGGCCGCATGGATATATTGACGAGAGGGGTGAAGCGTTTTCTTATAGAGGATGTTATGGATGATAAGCCATATCTACAGGCCAGAGTCGCTTATTTTGATGATGGAGCGGAAGAGGAGACCGAAGAATTGGCTGCGCTGGTAAATGATGGAATCAAACTGTTGCAGGAATTGGACATCTTGACGGGAAAGAGAACAGATTACAATTCGGTCTCAGAACTAGACCCCAAGACTGTCTCATTCTTGCTTGCCTATAATGATGAATTCACCCCCGACGAGAAACAAGAGTTTCTTGCCATGACCTCAACTCGCCAGCGAATCAGTGAAAGTTCTGGTGCACTCAGGAAAATGGTTGAACGGTTCAAGAGAGAGCTGGTAATCAAGAAAATCGTTGGTGGCAACGGCAATCTCGGGAAAAGGACTGTTTCCCGCCCCGTTGACAAAATATACGATACAGAATAGCGCTCTAATTACCCATGTTCGTCAAGATCCCGTCCTCGAAGGAAAGGTGGAGTGGTTGAGTGCCTGGTTTCCGGTAAACCCACTGTTCTTGAGCGCTGCCAGATTCAGTGACTTCATCCGGTTTTCCCAGAGCATAAAAGACCATATGTGTAGTCATTCCTACTTTTACTTTCCCCGCCAGAACCAGTTCTTGCATCTCTTCTGACCAGCCGGACTCTTTTATGGCGAAATATTTATCCACCTCATTGATATCCCCCTTGATTACCACGCCAAGGCTTCTGTGCACCCATTTTGTGTAGATTATTTTTTCGGCTTTCGTTTGCTTGTCAGATCCAGTTTTCGCATCAATGGCTATCCATTTCGCCTCGTAGTCAGTAAACGTATCGGGTATTTCCGCTATTGTTTCCTTTGCCAGTTGACCAATGACTCTGTACTTGGTCCCAGGTCCTGAGCGTATGTTTCCCTTCTTATTGAAAACAAAATATGCTGCACCCGATACCCGGACCACGCCAAGGATCAATACGATACAAACCAGGATAGTCAATTTTCTCTTTCGCACCATCTCCACTTTCCTTTCCAGGCCACTCATGGCTTTGCATCTGAGGAACGTTCCTCAGCTTTCAGTCAGCAAGGAGTGTGCCATATTCATTGCGGAATTATAAAAGCATAGGGCATGGAGCATAGAGCATAGGGAAAAGAGAAGATGTGGGATATGAGATATGAGATGTGAGATGTGGGATAGAGAAATGATCTGTTTTTCCTGACACCTGAAACCTGACACCTGACACCTCACCGCTTACTGCGCGAAGCGTCCTGAGCTTGTCGAAGGGCTCACTCGCCGTGATGTGAGATAAATGGAATTCATTTCTGAAAAACGGTACTACATTTGCATAAAAATTACGGATAACCCAATGACATGATCGTTATGGAGAAAGAGAAAAGAGAAGGTGTATCCCAAGATCGATTCTGTGGTTGAGTGAACCGGGGAGAAGCCATGAAGAAAACTGCAACCATTCTGGTCTTGGCAGTAGTTTTGGTGCATTTCGGCCTGATCTCGAAAACGTTAGCCGACAAAAGCTTCAACATACGTTCCCCCCGCGGTAACCGTGTTACCCTTGTGATTACCAATCAGACACTGAAAAATATCAGGATCTACGATCTGGACTTCTCCAGCGATGGAGAGACGTTTTCCATCACAGCAGCGCCAATTGTCCCCTCGGATTCAGCGCACACTCTCTCCGTGGAGTTCCAGGAAGGTGATACCGTCGTACAAAGTGAATATGTTGACATTGGCCCAGAAAAGACAGTGCAAGAGGTCTACTGTCCAGAGGATTTCAATCAAATCGTCATTGATTATTCTGGTTTTTAAGACCTACGTACTTTAAGCATTTGAACAAACTCATAGGTGGACAGCATATGATCAAGTCTTGCCTTATCCTTGAAACCCAACTTACGAAAAAACGAGTCTTCCCTTTCTATGCGAAGATGATCATCGGCAGGCACTCGACCAATGACATACCGCTTCCAGACCGCACCGTCTCAAAACGCCACGCCGTTATTGGCAGGGTGAGAGGTCAGGCTGTAGTCAAAGACCTGGACAGTCGTAACGGTACCTTTGTAAATGGACAAAAGGTAGAAAAGGCAATCCTTTCATGTGGCGACAGGCTAAAGGTCGGCAGCGTAATGCTCAGGTTTTTTCAAGAAGATGAAAGTGCCACGGCAAAAGATGCTGAAAACACCACAACTCCTCAATGTGTTCAAAAACTGGGCGACTGTCTGGTGGAGGCGGGGATCATCGATGAAATGACACTGTTAGGGGCATTGGGAGAGGATGAAAAACGCCCGACAATCGACCAGATGCTGACAGACCTGGGGCTTCTGGATGACCACATGAGCGCCAGAGCCCTGGCCAGGCAGTTGAAATTTTCATTCATTCGCCTGAAAGAGAGGGAAATACCAGAGCAGGTCACCTCACTGATATCGGCGGAGGTGGCAAGAACCCATGTAATCGTGCCGGTGGAGCTGGCAGGGGGTAAGCTGGTGGTGGCAATGGCGGACCCCCTTGACTCTTCTGCCATCCAAATTCTGCGCGTGGCGACAGGCATGAGCATCGATGTAGTTGTGGCTTCTCGAGAAGACATCCTCGAGGCAATCGGGAGATACTATCCCGGAGCATTCCTGGATCAGGCCCTCGAGGGAGCGGAGGACTTGGATGAAGTCACCGTGGACATCGAATATTTAGGAGAGGGAAATGAATAAAAAACAATTTGGCTTAGTACTTGTGCTTTCGTTGTTGTCTGGTTTGGTGGGTGGCATACTTACAAGTCAGTTTTTCTTGGGTACACCCGTTTTAGCTGAAAAAAAGGTTGGGCCCCAAAATGTCGTTGTAGCAGAGGAGTTCCGACTGGTGGATAAGGAGGGCAAAATCCTATCCACCTGGGGAATGTATGCCGGTGGGCCTGGAATAGTGCTGTTTAACAAGAATGGCCAGTTTCGTGCGGTCTTTAGTCTAACATCGCCGGATGAAGGTCCGGTTTTAACCTTCGCCGACAACAAAGGTAATCATCGTGCCATCGTCGGATTAGGAGCAGAAAGGCAACCCTATGTGACCTTGCGGGATCAAACCGGCAACGAGCGGATTTCCCTGTCCCTAGACGATGACGGCGACCCTTATCTGGCGCTCTATGATCAAGCCGAAAATGAACGTGCGATACTTGGAACCATGGACTCTATGAAACTAAAAAGGACTGGCAGCATCGAAAAAAGGTCGGTTTCTTCCCTGGTCTTGATCGGCAAGGACGGGCAGATCACCTGGAAAACCCCTTAAAAAGGAGGATCACTCCTGTAGCAATGAACTCGCTGAGATGGAAAGATTCACGACTTCGCCGCCTCTCAACACCTTCATATCCGTGATACCCCTGCGGTTCTTTCCCCGGGTTTTATCACTTATCCGGCATGTTTCCCTAAAATCGTCGGAAATAGGTATACCTTGCACTTCCAGTACTATGTCACCACCTATGAGAATTCGCTCTCCAGCAACCTTCACAGGTATCTTGCCAGGTCTTAGACCCAGTTTTTCGCCGGGTGAGTCAATTGCTACACGTTGAATCAAAAGCCCTGCTTCCTGGGGTACGTTTAGCGCCCTGGCTAAGGCGCCGGAGACCAGATAAGCTTCCAGACCAGTCCACATTGAATTTTGATTGAGAAGAAGCTCTTTGGCTGTATTAATGCTGATGGCAAAACCCAACCCTTCGGATCCGCCGGACTGAGATAGAATATGGCTTACGATGCCGACGACCTTGCCATTCTTGTTAAACATAGGGCCGCCGGAATTTCCCTTATTAATGGCAGCGTCTGTTTGCAGAAACTCAATCGGTACCAGAGATTTACAGATAGTTTCAGGCCTGCGCCTGCCACTCATATAGCCAACTGTTAACGTATGACCGATGCCATAGGGAGCCCCAATGATGAAAATCTCATCTCCGATATTAACGTCATCCGAATCGCCCAACTCAGCCGCAACCAGTTTTTCAGGCAGATAATCGAGTTTCAGCAAGGCCACATCCGCTCGGACGGCGGCGCCTATGATCTTGGCCTCGGCCGTGGTTCCATCCAAAAACCGAACGACTACCGAGTCCGCCACCTGAACCACATGAGCGGACGTCATGACCAACCCATCTTCCGAAATTACAATGCCGGAACCCAGGCCACCTTTGGTTATGGTGACCGCTTCCCCGGGTTTTAGACTGGAGTATCCACGTTCTTTGGTGAGGATCACTACCACGGCAGGATTGACCTTCTTGAATACCTTGCTGAGCGAACTCGCTCCAACAAAAGAACTAAAGCCGACCAGGCTTACCACAACAAATGAAAAAAGAAGCTTACACCTCATGATGGATCCTTTATTTTTTCCGATTGAAAATCAGGTTCATGACAAGAAGCTTCTATAGTAATCATTAGACAGGAACTTTACAAATAGCTCTACTGATTTTGCTGCTCAGGTAAGAAAATAGTCGGGGCCAATAGCAGTTTCTTACAGCAAAGAGGTTCGCGGTTTTTCCACATCCTATGAGAAAGCGAGTCGTCTCGGATGACAGGAGGGTGAACAGGAGATGGGTTACTTGTTCTTGAGAGTGGAACCGGTTTTGGTTTTGTAGTGTTGCGCAACTATATCGTGTAAACGTCCGCGCTGGTCAATGGAATCTTTGGTGAAACGCAAGCCCATTCCCTTGGGGGCGGTCTCCTTTTCGGAAGCGTGCGGGTTCGACCAGGCTACCTCGGCAGGAATTTCAAGGGGACGATGATTCGGGGCCATAATGAACACCCTGAGTTTTTCTTCAGGACTTAGCGGTTCTTCACAACTAATAAAAACCCCTTCGCTACTGATATCCCTGGTCTCTGCCAGAAGGACCCCTTTAGCAGTGAGCACCACAACAGGCCATTTCGCTCTGATCCTTTTAGGTGTGCGGCGGTCTGCCACCATGGTTGCATCCAATTCTGTGAGGTATTGGTTTAAATCGCGCCATGATCGGGTGCAACGTTTGTGCCAGGATCTCCCGATGGAGCGTATAGCTGCTAGACTGAAAATTTTTGCTGGAGATTGAGAATACTACAATTCTTCAGTTGCTCTTGAGTTTAGAGTTTTTCTGCAGTATCGTCTCAGAGATGAATGGCTGGCCATATCCGTGGTCCGCCGTAGGCGGATTGAAGCTCCCTGTCACGCTTCAGCGGGACTGAAGCGGGATTTGAAAGGTAAGGAAGAAATTCTATTTTATTGTAGTTCGCTCGCTAACCCCGTCCGCCTCAGGCGGACTGTGGGGAATGCGCTCGCTGGAGCATTTTCATGAAATATCCGGTCGAGATGTTATCCTACTAAACGGATTGTTTATCCTATGATACCTCTTCGAGATACGATCCAATCGAGAAACTACCCCGTCATCAATACCGCGCTCATTGCAGCCAACGGCCTCGTGTATTTACTGCAGTTAGCCCAGGGCGACATGCTGCAGGAATTTATTGTAACCTACGGCCTGGTTCCCGCCCGCTACTCGGTGCCAGCGATTGCTTCCCACTTTAGCTTGGCTGAACAAGCACTTTCTCTGTTTTCTTTCATGTTCGTTCATGGGGGTTTCTGGCATCTCTTGGGTAACATGTGGTCGCTTTATATCTTCGGCGACAACGTTGAGGACCGGTTGGGTCCGGTGAGGTATCTCCTCTTCTATCTCCTGTGCGGCTTTGCTTCAGGCCTCACACATCTTTTCCTCAACTGGCACTCCCAGCTACCAACAGTCGGGGCCAGCGGGGCCATAGCCGGGGTCATGGGCGCATATTTTATGTTGTATCCCAATTCCAGGATACTTACCTTTATCCCCATTTTCTTTATACCCTATTTTATAGAGATCCCCGCCTTTTTCTTCCTGGGTCTCTGGTTCTTATTCCAATTCATCAGTGCCGCCGGAACACCTGCCCACGGCGGAGGTATAGCGTGGTGGGCTCACATTGGCGGGTTCGTTTTTGGAATTATTTTTCTAAAACTCTTCTTGCTCGTTCCAGAACTCAGTATCAGTCGAAAAATAAGGAAGAAAACCACCAAAAAGAAGAGCCCCCGGCTGCAGGTGATAAAACCTACCCCGCCTTCGACCACGGCCGATGCTCCCAAGGTTTACGAAACAATAGTGGTTACCCCCCGAGAAGCTCAACTGGGAACTCGAAAGTTATTGAGTATTTCCTCCGGCTCCAGGAGAAAACTACTGAGAGTAACCGTACCCCCGGGGTCGCGTGACGGAACTGTACTTCGTCTCGCGGGAGCGGGACAGCAGTTGCAGAACGGAACCCATAGAGATCTCTACCTCAGGGTGGAGGTGAGGTGAAAGATTGTAGATTGTAGATTTGGGATGTGGGATCAAGGAATTGAGGATTTGAGGGCTTCAGGGATTGAGGAATTCGAGAAGACATAGGGCATAGAGGAAAAATATTCTTAGCTCAAGTTTTACCCTATGCTCCATGCTCTATGCTCTATGCTTTGTTTTCCTGACACCTGAAACCTGACACCTGACACCTTGATGACTGGCTAAACCGGCTAAAACAGGTCATAGAAATGGTACGATATCCTGCCAGTTTTCCTCTCCCAGGTTATGAATGTCGCCCGATTGTCCATGCCACGTGGATAGCCAACTGTGCCGGGATTGATGAAAGAGACCAGCATAACAGGACTGCCGTCCAAGAGCTTTACATAGACGTCTGAATCCTGGCTGGGTGAGAGATGACGATAGTCGTAATTGCCTTCGGCAAGAAGAAACTGAAACACACCGGGCATATGGGTATGCCCATAGAAGACCAATGTGGCGGGTAGATGCTCCAATTCTTCAAAGAAATCTTTTTCTTCAAAGAGGTATTTGTCAGAATCGCTCCAAGCTCCATGAACTAGACAGTAGTCATCGGTGGTCATATTCTCGGGTAGCGCACAGAGGTAGGCATGATTGGCTTCTGTGAGGACAGATCTGGTCCACTCGATCTTTTTCAGGGCAAATGGGTTCCATCCTTCCGGCTCGGCCTGATTACAAACCAGCCGGTCGTGGTTTCCCGAGATCGACCAGATATCGTGTTCACGAAAGAACTCCACCACCTCGTTGGGCTCATGTCCATAACCCACCAGGTCGCCGCAGCATAGAATGTGTTCGATGCCCAGTGACTTTATTTTTTCGTAGCAGAGTTCCATTCCTTTGAGATTCGCGTGGGGATCAGCGATGACTGCCACTCTGTCAGCTAATTGTTCTATATCTGGAAAATTACTCATCCTACCCCGGGCAAGGAAATCTTCTGATTGTGGCAGAGGTGGTCGGCTTGGTCTGGAAGGAATTCCGAAGATCTCAACTCCCAGAAATGAAATCGGATTCTAACATCAATGGAAAAAATTGTGGAGTTGATTGTCACGAATATTGGTCGTGGATTCCCACAGTCTAAAAATGCTAGAATTGAAGCTCCCTGCAGCCCCGCTAAAGCGGGATCTCCGCTTCGCTTCGACAAGCTGCAGTCCGCCTTCGGCGGATTCGAAATGCAAGGAAGTGATTCCATTTTATTGTAGCTCGCTCGCTAACCCCGTCCGCCTCAGGCGGACTACGGGCAATGGGCTCGCTGGAGCATTTTCATGGCGTAGTGAGTTTCTGATGACAACCGTATTCAGTTCTAAAAAGAGACCGGGAGGAAATCATGCAAGATGTACAGGAGACTACAGTATCGAGAACGGATATTTTGATCCGGCTTCTCTACACCATACTCTATCTTTTAGTGTTTGAGATCATAAAACTCATTATTCAGATAATAGTTTTGTTTCAATACATCTATCTTTTCATTACCCGCAGTCACAATGATCGCGTCAGAAGTTTTTCCAACAAATTGTGCACCTATACCTACGATATTTTGCGTTATCTGACTCTGAATAAGAATCAACGTCCTTTCCCTTTCAATGACTTTCCTCCTGCCATGGAAGAGTCGGTGGAGGAGGTAACATTTCGGTAGATGTGTGATATGAGATTAAGGGATTGAGAGAAGAAAAATTTCGGATTTCGGATTGATTGCGGCAAAGCGCAGAGCGGCAAAGATGGCGCCGCAAGATGTGGCCGCTGGCTCACGCTATCCGGAGGCAGGGATGCGGCTAGTGAATGGAGAACGTTGCTGATATGCTCACGATATAAGATGATGACTTTCTACAGTATGCCCCTTTGCCTTTTGATTTACCTGACTATATTACCCCCAGAAATCTGCAGTCACCTTCCGTATCATAAGATAGGATCTCATCTCCATACTCAACGGTTATCCTGGCACCATCCCACTCGCCCCATAAATAATCATCACCAAAATCAATGACGGCGTTACCCTCATCATATCGATTTTCCCACACAATTATCTTGAATCCATCCCCGCATTCCATCACCGATATGACATCACCTACTTCGATCTCATCAACGTAATCAAAGTCACCAAGATTGTCCTTTACTTCATCTATGTTGCCTGGTGTAATCAGTTCATCGATATACATAATTGCCCCTCCTGGGACAGATCTGTCTGACAGAATAGATCCATCTTTTTAAAGAAATAATGAATCCGGACCCAAAAGACCCAGCCTTGGGCTGCCCCATGACGCTAAGCGCAGAGCGCAAAGCGTGAGGTAAACAGTAAACGGTGAACGGTAAGCCGATCATGCCCTGGCTCCGCGACTGTTCACTCTTTACCATTTACCGTTCACTCTTTTTTTTCGCTATGCGCCATGCGCTATGCCCTATGCGATCTGACCTGGCCCTAAGGACCAGGTTTTCGATGTTGAATACAATTCTCCAATCCCCCATTAGTCACATATCTCTATAACCTCTCTTTTCAGACAAGGAAAGGGTTAAGGCAATTTTCTAAACCAGAGGAGAAAAAAATGGTCACGTATCTGGTTCTTTCTGCTTGACAAAAGGTATTGATTTGTTAAGCAGGAACAGGATTGACATCAGAACCATGGAACTGAGTCGGTTAGGGCTGTCCCAGAATCATAACCTAGAACCTTATCTCACTCTTGTTGATAGGAGAAATAAATGACTCTCAGAAAAGACTGGCCAAAGCTCATAGCTTTTGTAATTTTCTTTATGCTTATTGGAGGGTACTATGATCGGATGGACGTGGAAATGAGGACATTTACCTTGCCGCTGCTAATATTCGCCGCTGCAGCTCTAATCTATGGCCGCCTGAGACAACTTCAATATGAAATACGTTCTTCCAGAGTGGCAGCATGGGAAGTTGTAACTCGAAAATTGAGCCTAGCCGACACTGAGGGCAACGAACGAGTTTCCATTGCTGCCTCTCCAGAAAACACCGTGATGACATTTTTCGATGACAACCAAGTATCGCGAGTTACTCTGGAGTTGACAAATAAAGAACCTGTACTCAGGCTCATGGGTGATAACGGTAGTGCGGTGGTGGCAATTGATTACCGTGGCATGCCGAGTTTTACCCTCCGAGGTCATGGTGACGAGGTAATCTGGTCGGCACCCTGACTGACGCTTTTTCCCCAAGGAGATCCTAGCAATGAGCACTACAGAGCACCAATCTCACATACACCCCACCGCCATTGTCGATTCCAGGGCCGAGATCCATCCAGAAACCGAAATTGGTCCCTACGTGATTATAGATGGGCCGGTAAGGGTTGGTCGCTCTACCCGGGTAATGGCATATGCCCATCTCACTGGTTGGACTGAAATAGGGGACGATAACAGTATCCACATGGGAGCTGTCATCGGCCACGAGCCTCAGGATTTGGAGTACGAGGGTGGAGAGACATATCTGCGGATAGGTCACCGCAACACAATCAGAGAACACGCGCAGATCCATCGCGGCACCAAACCCGGGAGTTCCACTATTATTGGCGACGACAACTTTATCATGAACCAGGCCCACATAGCTCACAACTGTAAGATCGGCAACCACACCGTTATCGCGGGGGGTGCTCTTTTGGCTGGATATGTGGCGGTGGAAGACGGGGCTTTCATATCGGGCAACTGTGTGGTCCACCAGTTCGTACGGATCGGAAAGTTCGCAATGCTTCGCGGTCTATCCCGCACCAGTCGTGATGTTCCACCTTACTGCATTATGGACGGCACTCACACAGTTAAAGCGATTAACCAAGTGGGACTGGAACGCGCCGGTTATAGTAAGAAAGCGATTGGCGAGATCAAACGAGCCTTTTCTCAACTGTTTCGCCGCAAGAGCAACCTCGCCCAGGCGATCCAGGAACTGGAAGGCAAAGGTTCCCTTTCTGAGGAAGTGACGTATCTTTTAGATTTTATCAAGAGTTCAGATCGCGGCGTCTGTTTTGGGCCCAAGAACCGCTAATCGCCAAGAGATTTCTACCTGTTTATTATAGTAAGATCTTATTAATACAACAAAAATCATGCCCACAAGCTAAATCCCACCTTCCGTCTGTCTTCTCCTGCACGATTTTTGCATTCAAACCAGGGTTAAACTTTGCGGGTCTCTCGTGCCCCTTTGGGCATGAGACATGAGAGCAAGGAGGAGGATATGGGCATAGTAGAGATCAAAAATCGGATTGTTGAAATTATTGCCAATCAGCTAGGGATAGAAGAGGATGACGTCACTGCCGAGGCAAGCGTAATAGATGACCTTGGGGCTGATTCGCTGGACGTTGTGGAGTTGGTCATGGCCTTGGAGGAGGCGTTTGACCTAGAGATCCCCGACGAAGAGGCTGAGAAGATCACAAGTGTTCAGAATATCTTCGATTACATGGCAAGTGCCTTGCAGGCGGCCTAGATTGGACAGCTGGTCACCCTTTATCCATGTGGCTTCTACAGTTTCTTTACATCGGATATACAGCTCTTTTTTATGGAAGCACGCAGATTCACAGTTGGGGGAAGGAGGAGGATAATGCATATCAGAAAAGAACTCGTAATCATGGCAGTGCTCACCGCATTCTGTTTTCTGGGTCCCCTTGCAGGAAGCACGGTGCAAGCGGAACCATTTCAGACAACTGATAACCTCACGGTACAGATTAACTGGTTAGAACATAACCTCAGCAACGCCCGAATGGACCAAGTGGATATATTGTCACCAACCCAATTTGCCAAGGCTGAAGAATTCCTGAGCAAAGCCAAAAAACGGCTGGAGGATGGAGACAGCCCGGAGAAGATCATAAAGGAAATATCAAGAGCCCAAACTGAACTCAAAGAGGCTAC
Organism: Syntrophobacteria bacterium; assembly: GCA_041560295.1. Lineage (GTDB taxonomy): Bacteria > Desulfobacterota > Syntrophobacteria > BM002 > BM002 > BM002. Next base: position 15,659 of record JBFFBS010000057.1, read on the forward strand.
AGAATCGTCGCGTCTGGCGAAAGTCGAATTATCAGACGTCATAAAAGCCCGGGAAATGGCGCGCACTGCCGGTGCCACCAGCTATGAGCAGGAATACGCTGAGGCGGAAAGAAAATTCCTCGACCTCACAAAGGCGGTTGAGAAAGATAAGATAACACGCGCCCGAAAAAATGCTCCAAAGGTGGCGGACCGCTATCGAGAGCTTGAGTTGCGAGCAATTAAGGAGCAAACCCTGGGCGAGGCGAGAGTGCTCATCAAGCAAGCCGAGAAGGAAGGGGCACGAAAGCTCGCGCCCAAAACCTACGCGACAGTGCAGAAAAAATTGAAAGAAGTCGATGGATTTATAACCAAGAACCGCTATCAGAAGTTGAAGATGCACAACATGGCCAGCGAGGCCCTGCTGCAGGCGGGGCGGCTTCTGCAAGTGACACGGCAAACGAAGACCATCAAAACAATGAAATCCGAGCACATCACCCTCTGGGTGGAGGGGATTCTGTACGATACTGCAAACAAGCTTGGCACCGCTGATATGCGTGATCAACCTCTGGGAACCCAGGTGGAAAATATTATGGGCTCCATCGACGCTTTGCAGCAAGATCAGCGCTTCCTGGTCAATAAAGTGAAAAATCAGCAGACAGAAATGGAGGCAATGACTGAACAGATTGCCTTTCTGGAAAATCAAACCCAGAAGGAAAAGGCTGCGAAAAAGCGGTTAGCTGCGGAACAGCAGGCTACTGCAAAACGGCTGGAAGCAGAGAGGCGCTTTAACCAACTGTTTACCAAGGTCCGAACCTACTTCAGCACGGAGGAAGCAGAAGTATACAAACAGGGCTCTGAGCTGGTAATTCGATTGAAAGCGATCCAATTCCCCGTTGGCAAAGAAGTGATAATGCCAAGCAACTACTCCTTGCTGAGTAAAGCTCAGAGAGCCATTCGCACCTTTGGCCAACCCAATCTTGTCATTGAGGGACATACGGACAGCACCGGCTCAGATGTGAATAACCAGCACTTGTCCCAGCGACGGGCGGAAGCCGTTCGCGCCTATCTCGTGGCCAACGGGACCCTGCCAATGGACAAGATCATAGCTGTGGGATATGGATCCAAGCGGCCTTTGGCATCCAACAAAACCGCGACGGGACGAGCTATCAACCGGAGAATTGATGTGATCATCAAACCTCAGGCTGAGGCAGGGTAGGGGAGAGTGTAGATTGTAGATTAAAGATTGTAGAACCATCTGAGTCCCGCCGCTTGCGGCGGGACTCATGTTTTTAGTCGCGAAAATTTATGATCTGAAGGTTTAGACTTGATTGTCTTATTGCTGGGTGAAAGTCTGTGTTGGAGAACAAGTTTGCAGGTGGCCGGTCTCAAAGCGAGTCATAAATCCGAAATTCGCAATCCGCAATCCGACATTCTTGATCTACCCTAAATCATAATCTCCCTGAGGGTGTCAATTTCATCCAGAGCCTTTCCTGACCCTATTACCACGGTGGTCAGTGGATCTTCGGTAATGGTGATGGGCAGCCCGGTCTCTTCACGAAGCAGCTTGTCGAGACCTTTCAAGAGTGCCACGCCTCCGGTAATAACAATACCGTTGTCCACTATATCAGCAGCCAGCTCAGGCGGTGTCTGCTCAAGCGCACTTTTTACCGTTTCCACAATGGTTTTGATTTGCTCAATTATGGCTTGCCGCACTTCATCTGAGTCGATTCCGATTATTTTCGGAATCCCAGTAGTCAGGTCCCGTCCCTTGATCTGCATCTGTTCAGCTTTCTCAGCCCGATAAGCGTTGCCAACGGTGGTCTTGATCTGCTCCGCACTCCGCTCACCGATGAGGAGATTGTACTTGCTCTTGATGTACTGCAGTATAGCTTCATCCATCTTATCGCCACCAACTCGCACCGATTTACTGTAAACGATGCCGGCCAGCGAGATTA
>JBFFBS010000058.1:0-17521 GCA_041560295.1 Syntrophobacteria bacterium
AGACGGCCGCAATGTGTTTCAGGGGGGCTTTCTCGGGATGGACAACGTCTCTGTTTTTGACCGCAGTCAGGGCTTGCCAACCGGCGGCCACATAGATCAGGCCGACGGCACAGCCTGGATGGGTTCCTATTGTTTGTCCATGTTTAAGATTGCTCTGGAGTTAGCCCAAGAGAACCCGGTCTATCAGGGTGTGGCTACCAAATTCTTCGAGCACTTCCTGCGGATAGCCCATGCCATGACCGCAGAGGGTGGACACGGGCGCAGCCTGTGGGATGAGGAGGATGGGTTCTTCTACGATGCCCTTCATCTGCCGGACGGTACGCTCACTTCGCTGAAAGTCCGCTCCATGGTGGGATTGCTGCCCCTGTTTGCCGTGGACACCCTGGAGCCGGACCTCCTTGAGCAGGTGCCCGATTTTAACCGAAGGATGGAGTGGTTTTACAACAACCGCCCCAGTCTGAGTGGTAATCTCGCCTGTATCTACACACCTGGTATCGGTAGGCGGCGGTTATTATCCATCCTCACCCGGGATCGGCTCGTGCGCGTCCTGGAGAAGATGCTGGATGAAGAGGAGTTTCTCTCCTACTATGGCATTCGCTCCGTCTCCAAATACCATAAGGATCATCCCTACACCTTTTACGTAGACGGGCAAGCGCATACCATTAGCTACCAGCCGGCCGAGTCCGAAAGTGGACTCTTCGGTGGCAACTCGAACTGGAGAGGACCCATCTGGTTTCCCATGAACTACTTGATCATCGAGTCCCTGCAAAAGTTCCATCACTACTACGGGGATGAGTTCCAGGTTGAGTGTCCAACGGGATCAGGGCGGAAGATGACCCTGTGGGAAGTGGCCACAGAGTTGTCCAGACGCTTGATGCGGCTCTTTTTGAGAAACGGTGATGGTGAGCGCCCCATTTACGGAGGAGTTGAGATCTTTCAAAAAGATCCCCACTGGCGTGACCTGATCCTCTTCAACGAGTACTTCCACGGAGATAATGGCGCCGGTCTGGGTGCCAGCCACCAAACGGGCTGGACAGGGTTGGTGGCCAAGCTTATCCAGCAATCGGGAGGGAAGGGGTAACGGTTAGCGTTCAGCGTTCAGCTGTCAGCCTTCAGCACACACGGAGGTTTCAGTGTTCAGGTTTCAGTGTTCTGCGGCTATTGTTCTTTTTCCTGACACCTGACACCTGAAACCTTGAGATTTCTCCTTCGGAGTCCCCACCCTACGGGCGGGGCCCCGGTTTGGTGCTTGGAGTATGGAATTCACAGACTCAAATGAATTTTAAAACAGCCTTCTCAAAAGAAATAAAATAAGGACAGGGCATACAGATCCAATTGTGAATCATAGAAATCTATGTTGGAGTCGCTTCTGTTGATCGCCACCGTAGCGTTCAGATGGAGGTCTTCGACTCCGAGAAAGCGTTTGTAAAAACCCAGCAGGCCGAAACCATAACGGTCATCTTCCCGGGTTTTGCCAAAGACGGGATTCCTGTTGTCATAGTCGGCATACCCGTAGTAACCATCTAGAACAACGGCGAATTTTTCCACATCATATCGATAGTTAAGACTAAACTGGAAATAATAGTGTTTCATGGCACTGCCGTCCAGGTCAAGATAGGAGTACTTAAAGCTGGGAACGAACGCATGTTTACTAGCCCCACTCTGAGAGACAAATCTATAGAGCACTTCTGCGTCATGCTTGCTACCGTTGCGGTCTAACCTATCGGCTTGAGAACCGGTCAAGACGCCGTCCAGAACCAGTTGCCTGCCGCTTCTCTCGTTATCGATGTCTATGTTGCGGTAGGTGTATTGTAATGACAGGTCCGAGCCCAGGATGTTGTCATAAGAAAGACGCACGCCATGGATGGTGCGGTCGGTCCCTTTCCGATTCTTACCCTCCACATACGGGTCTTTGTAGACTTCGAATATATAAGGAGAAAAAACGTAACTCACGCCAAGAACGCTCTGGTCGGGCAGCTCCTGCCTTACGCCAAGAAGCGTGGCCGTATCAAAGCGAAGGAGATCTTCCAACAGACTACCCAAAAAGATCTGCATACGGGTACTGGCGAAAGTGTACCCTACATTGTAAGAAGTAATAGGTGTAACGAGATACTTCGACTTCGGACTGTCATCAAGAGAGTTGATTTCATTCTCGCTCACTTGAAAAAACCAGATCTCCTTAACCATGTTGTCCTCAATTCTCCAGAGTCCAGGTCCCGCGCTGACAAAACCGCTGAATCCCGATTCCTGCGGTATCTTTGCATGCGGCTGTGCATAGGCAATGGAGGTATAAAGGCACAACAGACTCAGCAAAACTATCTTACCAGCGAATGACAGGGGTTTCATTCTTCCTCTTCCGGCGATCTGAGGCGAGAAACTCTATCAAAATGTTGGTGGAGTTTCTATTTCTTCAAGTGAATGTCTCTTGCCAAGATGTAAATTTTTACAAAAGTTTAGATAGAATATGTGTATGGTAATTTTCCTCAGAATTTCAGGATTTTACAGTCATAGCAGACAGTGAAAGTGCGTCGCTCATTTAAAAGCATACAGATCCTAGTCCCCATTGCCACTGTTTTCGTGTCTATTGAAATCACTATATGCAAAAGGCAAGAATGGTAAAAACCTCTTATGCAGTCTTAGGACAAGGCTGCGAATTGCAGCTAAGAACAATCAGTATTCAGAATCTCCAAATCAGCGTTGCATTAAAGAAATGGATTTCATTTGTTTTGTAATCGCCTTCCAGTGAGCCCTGGAGCGGGCCTCCCTGCTGGTTGATCTCGGCATCTCCAGCATCGAGATACTCATAGGCAACGCCCACAGTAATGTCTTTGTTCCAGTCGTACTGGAGGCCTGTGCCAAAGCGGAGTTGCCTATCCAGGGGCATATCGGGCGTTCTGTCCTTATCATCCACCGGCGAGCTATCATAAGCGAAACCGAGTGAGTAGAGCCAAGCCTCCGCGAATCTGTACTGTGCTCCTATGGCAACATGCCAGGTGTCCTTGAAATTGCGGTCTTGGGTGAAATCTGTCGTGTTTTGGGATTTAACAGACACACTTGTCTTACCGAACTCACTCCAGTCCTGCCAACCGAAGTTGCCCATGACTGCCAGCTTCTCGGTGAACTCATGGTAACCGCTTACCATGACTGCCTGGGGAATGGTCATCTCCAGATCCACCTTGCTACCGGTGACACCGATGGCATCTAGAAGAATCTGCAGATTTGTTGCCACGCCTTTCAAATTTGCGACATCTTTAAAATCAAACTCCACCTCAGAGCGGTAGGTAACGCCGAAGCGGGTCGCTTCGCTGAATTCCGCCAGTACACCAAGGTTCCACCCATAACCTAAATCGTCGTCCTCGACCTTGATCTGGCCATCAGGGGTTCCGGCTCCGTCCGTCACCTGGTTGTTGATTGCGGCCTTCTGTTCAAGCTCCGCATATATAACGCTGAAGCCTGCACCAAGGGAAAGCCATTTGTTGACCCGGTAGCCTACCCCGGGGTTGATGCCTAAGGTCAGAAATTCTGCTTTCTGGACGTAGTAGCGCCCGGCCCAGTCGCTGTCGTAATCGAGCCCAAGGCCGAAAAACGATCCCGTAGACACCCCTAACTTCAGATCTGGGGTCACATTATGGACATAGTGAAGACCGGCAGCCGGAACGAAATCTCCGGCGTTACCGCCGTCTCCTCCGCCAAAACTTGATGAATCAGTGTCGAACTCCACGTCGACAATAAGGCCCTGGAAGCCCGCGAGGACTTGAGATTGGTCCAGCCGCGTCATCCCGGCTGGATTGGTGCCAGCAGTGGAAGCATCCTTAGCAGCGGCAGCCCGGCCAGCAGCAGCCGTACCCAGATCGGGCGTTGTCTGTTCGTAAAGCCACAGTCCGGCTGCCCAGGTCGATGTGGAAAGTAAAGCTATAAACAACGCTGCCGCAATGAGGCATTGGGACCATAAACGCATGTCAATGACTCTTTCTTTAATGAGAAGTTCTTCGAGTTACACTTGATTTCTGTCAGATGAAATCTGAAGACTATAAAGACTATTCAGTATGTCCCTCTTTTCTAAAGCATATCGTCTCAATATCGAGGGTCTTCAGATTGTTGCCGACAAGAAAAAGAAAAGCGCGGACTCGAAACGAGAATCCGCGCCATATGTTATCAAGGCTGACAAAAGAATGATAGTCACAGTGCTTAATTTTGTAATATGGAGCTTAACCGACTGGCAAACGGGACCGGTGTTGTCAGACCGTATACAGCTTGGCTCAGCAGTGTGATGTCATCAATCTCCGTTGTAGGCCGGTGGAGCCTGTTCGAAGGCGTTCAAGTCCGGTTTGGCATCGGCCTTTTTGGTCCCGGGCATCATCTCGAAGCCCAGCTCGAATTGAACCAGTGTAGACTTCAGCTGCTCGTACACCTCCCGGTTGCCTTTGAGTTTTGCCTTTCCGATTTTGATCTGATCATCAAACGTGGTCTTACCCATCATGACCGGTTCAAGATCAGAACGATTGACCGTGATGGTCAGGTCCGGGTCATCAGCCTGCTGTCCCTTGATGTTGGTGAGCGTCGCATTGCTCATTTCCAAAACGAACTGCTCGCCGTTATCCGGCATGTCGATATTAATCTTGAATGCCATGCCCTCGGCTTTCTTACTGTCTACTCGGATGCCAAGGAAATCGAGAAACAAATCAGTAGTCATGGCTCTGATTAAATCCGGGCCCATCGTCTTCGGTGATGCCCCCTCCGGTATACCTGAGCGTAGCTCGAGAGCGGCTGCCAGAAAGCTGTTACGCACGCTGGGGCTTTCCTGCTGATATCCAAGCTGCTCAAATACATCTGCAAGCAGATCCTTGGCGGCCTGATTGTGTGGCTCTGCATAGACCAGCTTGTTCAGGATCTCCTGGGCGTGGCGATACTTGCCCTGCTTATACAGCTCTTTGCCCTTTGCAATAATCTTGGAGGCGCCCCCCATCATCTCAACGTACAAAGGTGCGGAGTCCTCCGGTGAGAGAGGAATCAGGGTGGTTGGATTGGCATCCCAATAACCGAGGTAACGATTGAGTACTCCACGGCTATTGTGTTCGAATGAACCGTGATAGCCTCGCGCATACCACTGCTGCTGCAAACTCTCAGGCACCTCGTACACGTTGTGGATCTGGTTGATGGTGACACCCTGGTTGGCGAGATGCAGGACCTGGTTGTTGAGATGTGCATACATGTCACGCTGCCCCCGCATGACCTCCTGGATCCTGTCATTCCCCCAACGTGGCCAGCTGTGTGAGGCGAACATCACCTCGGCATCCTGCCCGAACCGATACAGCGCTTCGTTGATTTGCTTGGACCATTCCAGGGCGTCACGGATGAGCGCTCCTCTCAGTGTGTAGATGTTGTGGATCGTGGCGACGATATTCTCGGCAGCCCAGAATGCTTTTAAATCCGGAAAGTAGGTATTCATTTCCGCAGGCGCCTCGGTGCCGGGCGTGTTCTGGAACACCATTTTTACGCCGTCAACGGTCATCTCCTCAATATAGTCTTTGATGATGACGTTTGGCTCTATGAGGCCGAGATTACCGGCAGCGGTGTTCTTGCCGATGGACTGGTCCACATGGCCAAACGGGCTGGCTGGCAACAACACACCATACTGATAAAACAAACGCCGGGACATGGCATTCCCGGCATAAACATTTTCGGAAACCGCATGATCCATGAAACCAACGGGGGCAATGATCTTGACTTTGCCACTCCTGACATCGGCCTCATCCACCACCCCACGCACACCACCAAAGTGGTCGGCGTGCGAATGCGAGTAAACGACTGCAACAACCGGTCGTTTGCCAAGCTTCTCGTTGATAAAATCAAGCGCTGCCTTGGCAGTCTCCTTGGCTGTAAGCGGATCAAAGATAATCCAACCGGTTTTGCTCTTGATGAAACTGATGTTGGCAAGGTCGTAACCGCGGACCTGGTAGATGCCGGGTATTACCTCGTACAAGCCGTAATTCATGTTCAGAACGGCCTGTCGTTGCAGAGACGGGTGGATACTGTCGAAATCCTTGCCTTCCAGGAGAAACTCGTACCTGCCCATGTCCCAGGCAACATGTCCAGCCTCAGCCATAATTTGTTTATAGTCCGGCGCTGCTATGAACCCTTTCTTTTGCTCTTCAAAATCCTGTTTATCTTCAAAAGGAAGCGTTTCTCTGAGCTTGTTCTGTAACTCTATCGTGTACTTTGAGGGCATCTTGCCCTTGGGGTGGAAATGCTTTTCCTTCGTGCCTGCAGAAGCACTCGCGGCAAGCGAGAGCGCAAAGAACGCAATGAAGGTAGTCTTGTACATGATTTTCATTTCGACTCTCCTTTGGGATTTTTGTATATACCTGGAGTTGAAATCTGCAAAGATATTTTTAGTGAGGGATAATTGTAGAGTGATTTCTTATATCTACAAGTCATCTTCAGTGTCTGGTTTTCCCTTCCAATGCATTCAAGCTAAGATAAGATCCAAATAGTGGATGTCAACTGAGAGTCCGGTATCAAAAAGATAGAGGCGGACACAACTTATTGTGATCCGCCTCTTTGTTTGTGAACTTTAGATATCTTGCCAAGATGTAAACTTTGATAAGGTTTAGATATGATCTAGGCAAGGTAAGGTATTGGAGAGTTTCAGGTTTCAGTGTCCAGCGGCTATTTTTTTCCTTACACCTGACACCTGATACCCTGAGATTTCGTGCTTCCGATCTAGGTGCTAAACACTCCTCCCTTATGTTTACTTACCCAGGAAGCGTATTTCGATAATTGCTATGTCGTCTTGGAGTCGGATGTCATTAGAAAACTTCAGGAGTTCTTCCGCCAGCGCACCCATGTTGAGCGGAGTCTGGGGATAATCAAGTCTTTGGAGAATTCCTGCCAGTCCATCGACGCCAAGCAATTCATTCTCGGCATTGTGAATCTCGAAGGCGCCATCGCTGAACAACAGGAGAGAGTCGCCTGGCTTGAGCTCGGCAGTTTGCTCCTGATACGGAACATCTTCCATGACCCCGAAAGGAGGACCGGGAGCTTTTATTTTCTCGGCGGTCTGATTTTCATGGATGACGAGCGGTGACGGACCGCCGGCCCCGGCCAAACGCACCGTCCCGGTACGAGCATCGATGACTCCGCATAACGCCGCTGCAAAGGTTACGACGCCGCCAAATATCCGAACAAGTTCGCTGTTGACCTCGGCAGCGAACTCCGCCGGGTTTTCCAGGAGCAGGTAATGCTGGTTCCAGACAATACCCAAGTGCATGGTATATAGGGCTGCGACCAGGCCATGTCCTTCCATATCCGCAAGCAGAAATCCATATCGGTCCTTGTCGAGCTGTTTGACTCCATAATAGTCTCCGCCCACAATGTCGTGGGGCAGGTAGAAGGTTGAGAACCGCAGGCGAGGGTCATCGGGCAGCTCTTGTTCAAGGGTCTGGGCCTGGATATTCTTGGCCCGCTCCAGGTCCACCAGCAGTGGCGAGGCATCGCGAAACGTTTCCACTCCACCGACGACTTCGCCGGCCCCATTGCGGATGGGCGCAGTTGTGACCTGCATGGGAATCTTACGGCCATCCTTGCCGTGCGCAAATACTATCATTGGCACGGTGGTGGTGACTCCGGTTACTATGGCGCGGTGCAACGGGCAGTGCTCTTCACCGCACATTCGGTTCCCGTCCTTGTCCTCATGGCGAAGCATATCTTCCAGACAAAGACGACCCACCATATCCTCAGATTGCCATCCCGTGATACGCTCCGCAGACTTGCTCCAGTAAACGATCCTCCGTTCGCGATCGCACACATAGACCCCGTCGCTCAGGCAATCCAAAATCACTTCATTAGATTCAAGCAATTCCTTCATCAGAAACCTCGAAGTTCGTCAACGGTTTCGGGAGGTAAAGCATAGGGCATAGAGCATAGGGGGTAATTTCGAATTGCGCATTTCGAATTGCAAATTTTTCCTTGTGCCTTTCTCTTCTGACACCTGACACCCGACACCTGCTCTCTATTTCTCTAGCTTTTCCAACTCCCGAACCAGATCTTCCAAGCGTGGCCTCTTGTTGATGTCGTGCACGTCTATGTAGCGGATAATGCCCTTCTTATCAATGACGAAAAGAGCCCTTTCGCTCACCCCTTCAGAGCGTAAAACGCCGAATTCTTTCGCCACCGCCCCGTGGGGGTAGAAGTCTGAAAGAACAGGGAACCACAGGGTTTCATCACCCGAACACATCTGATTTGTCCAGGCATACAAGGTCGGGATGTTATCCACGGTTATGCCCAGAAGGATGGCATCGTTTTGGTCAAAGAAATCCTGGGCGATATTGTAGCCGGGCCACTGGTCCGAACACACGGGTGTCCAGGCAGCGGGGACAAATGATATGACCACGTTCTTCTTGCCACGATACTGACTCAAGGTAATCTTTTCACCTCCCACCACCGGCAGGGTGAAATCGGGGGCTTGGTCACCCACCTTTACCTTTAGAACACTGTCTGTGGGTTTCAACTTGCCCACGGGATAGATGTTCTCTTTGTAGGCATCAGATCGGCCATGTGCGCTGGAGGCTAAGGAAAAGATTGCCAACAATCCCACCATGCAGAGAATCGAACCATATTTTTTGTTCACCATGATATTTCCTCCTGCTAGAGCCCAGAGAGCTCAACAATGCGTTTCAGAAAGCCATTAACATCTTTGAACTGTCCTAGTCTGGAATAGAAAACCTCGTTGCTGCCATCCCCGTTGATTTTAACGCCAATGTAATAAGGAGTTCTGAGCTCGCCCAAAATTTTGTGGATAGATAGGTCCTCATCAGAAAAAAGAGGAAACTCCACCTCATATTTTTTCTGGAAAAAGCCCACTTCAAAAGGAGTATTCCCAGTGCCGATACCAATCATCTTGATTTTGTTTTTGAGATCTTTTCTCTTCTGAATAGTGCGGTGGAGTTTGTTCACCCGGGATGCCTCTTTCTGACAAATCGGGCAGTACATGCTGAAGATTTGGATGATGACAACTTTGGCCTGGATCTGAGCAATGGTAAATTGCCCGGCACCTGAAAGACCCAGATACCTCTGAGCGCTTGCATTCTGGGGGATAGGAAGCTTGAATGGGGGTAGACTCTCGCCTATGGCTGGTCCGTTCGTAAAGGCCAGGCCAGCATGGGTCGCAACCAGCAGACAGATGGCGAAAGCCGCACAACAGATAAGTGGTTTGTTTACTCCCTTTGTCATCGCAGCTATCCTCCTTCAGTTTTCATCGGCTAAGGATTCCGAGCCATTGCAGCGAGCCTCAATTCGAACTTTACCAGTTTCTTAGATAGTTGGTGGTAGTTAAGTTTTTCAAATGTTAGAGTTTTTAACATAGACGCAACGTTTGCGTAAACTGCTTAGTTGAGACATCACTACATGGTAACGTATTTTAGACTATAAGGAATAAAGGTCGAGCCCTCTGTTGATCTTTTCTCCTGTTTGCGTTACATCACAAAAAACATACAGAACATGGATACAAGAAAATGAAGGTAATAAAGATTGGCGGTGGCTCTCTGAAGGATAAAGAGACCATCGAGCATATTTTTAATCTCATTGCTACTCGGGGAAAGGGCAATATTTTCGTGCTCTCTGCCCTGAACGGGGTTACTGACGCCCTCATAGACGGGATGTCTGCGGCTCTCGCTGATGAGAATGCCATCCCTGAGATCATCGGAGATTTGAGGAGCAAGCACACACTGGTGGCTCGCCAACTGATCTCCAACTGTGACGGTCTCGAAGTGTTCGGCCAAGACCTGGACAAGTCACTGAGCGAGCTTGACCGGTTGTATTACGGTCTCAATTTCACTCGGGAGATCACACCGAGAATGAGAGACATGATAAGCAGCTATGGCGAACGCTTCGCAGTAGAACTGTTTGCCAACGCCCTTCGCTGCCGAGGTATCAATGCCGCATACCGCATGCCTGAAGAGATCGGCTTGTACACCGACGGCAAATTCGGCGATGCCACCGCAAATCTCCGCAAGACTACCAACAATCTGCAGCAGCACCTGACGCCCTTACTCAAAGAGGGAAAGATTCTCTTTATTCCTGGGTTCTTCGGGATAAGCGAGACGGGCGACATCACCACCTTTGGCCGCGGCGGCAGCGACTATTCGGCCGCCGTCGTGGCTGTGGCAATGAAAGCAGAGACCCTGGAGATATGGAAGGATGTGGACGGTTTCATGAGTGCCGATCCCAAATTCGTCCCCGAAGCCCAACTCATACCGGTTCTCTCCTACGAGGAAGCAGCAGAGCTCTCTTACTTCGGCGCCAAGATTCTTCACCCCCGCACAGTGGAACCCCTCAGGAGAAACAAGCTCAATATTGCCATCAAGAACACCCTGGATCCGGAAGGACCGGGGAGCCAAATCACGGCAAAAAGTCCCCGGCCCGAGAAGGTGATCAAGAGCGTCACCTATGACACTGATATTGGTATTCTCAAGATCCATGCTTCAGGAGTGGGAGCACGCCCCGGGATTCTGGCCCAGGTGGCCGGTCGGCTCACAGAAAGCGGGATAAACATCAAATCGGTAGTCACTTCGCAAACCTGCATCAGCCTCTTACTGGCACACAATGACCTGGAGGCAGGACGCGAGGCCCTGAAGTCTCTGAAGCCCAGGTCCTATGGGCGCTTGGAGAAAGTTGATAATGTGGCGCTGGTGGGCATCGTGGGCGAGGGTCTCGCCAAACGCAAGGGGATTGCGGCTCGCTGCTTTGCAGCAGTGGCGGGATGTAATGTCAATGTGGAGATGATCTCATTTGGCCCCTCCCGGGTGGCGCTCTATTTTCTGGTGAGGACCAAGGATCTGCACAGTGCGGTCAACGCAATCCACAGTACCTTTTTTTCAGTGCCGAGGTGCGAATAAATAGTGCGCAGGTGAAAGTCTGGTTCTGCGGGCAAGGTCAGAGCTCAATGGCATTGCCAGCAAAAGAGGTTTGAGGCACAAGGCGCAAGGCATAAGGAGAAGATAAGTCTTCTTTTATTGTTTTTGCCCTGTACCCTCTAATCCCCGTCTCGCAGTTCCTTCCCATCCCAGTATTGTCCCACTATGCCTAGTGCTTAGTTCCTAGTGCCTAGTTGCAACGGCTGCCAGCTGTCCGCTGCTAGCTGACATGGGCCCTGTACCTTGTACCCTGCACCTTGCGCCTTGCACCCTTCTTTATATTCCTGTTTTATGTCGCAACTGTTCGGAGACCTGGCGGGTGAGGTGAACTACTCGTTCGGCCAGGGGTTCGGTCAGGGTGCCGCAGCCGCAGCTGGGGGTGATGATGGACTGGCGAAAGATGGTTTCCAGCGACAGATCATCGCCGACCAATTGCTCTACCTGCTGGCGCCAGCGGCTCACCAGAGAATCAGCATCTTCCCCTTTGATATTATCCGGATCCATGGTGGGCACTATTCCCCAGGCAACGATGCCGCCACGCTCGATAAAGGAAACGAGATCCTGACGGTAAAGAGCGAAACGGTCGAAGTAGGTATAGGCATCAAAATTGATCACATCTAGAGAACTGCCGAAAAACAGGGACCAATCGGTGTTGGCACAAACATGAGTCCCGGCAATACCGCCTGCTCTATGAATATGGCTGGCCACTTCAGCGAGCATGGTAGTGATGTCTTCGGAAGATACGCTGATAAAGGCGGATGATCCAAAGCCAGCCAGGGCTGGCTCGTCAATAAATATAATCACAGGGAGTGAGAACCGGCTGAGCTGCTCTACCTGCCATTGCGCATTGAGCGCCAGGGTCTTAACCACCACATCGCGAAGGCGAGGATCATAGAGGGCAAGCTGGTCATTCTCGTCCTTGAGCGCCGCCAGCAGCGTAAACGGTCCGGTGATTTGTCCCTTCACTGCAGCAGCCGTCTGTTGCTGTTGTTGTAGACGCTCCAAAAAAGCGAAGAAGGTCCTGCCAGTGTCTTCACCAAAACGAAAGCGTGATTCATCCAGAGAAAGCTCGCCATTTGAGGCCGGCAGGTATTCTTCATAAAATTCGAGCAACTCCTGTTCGAAGCCGGGATCTGAGACGGCAAACAGAATGCGGTCATTCTTGCGGTCTAGGCCGGGGAGTCCCTCATTATATTGCGCCATCATCTGTTCACTGGTGTAAGAGGAGAGCTGAGGCCATGCGGGGATTTCGCTCACCTCCTCAAATACCAAGTCAATGGCTTTCTGCCGATCACGGTGCGGCAAACTGCCAACGAGCGTGGCGGCCCCGTAGGGTTGCCATTTTCTAAAGTTTTCAGACAAGGACTTACCTCCCACTTAACTCTTAAGCTTCTCTTCCTATCAGTTGAAAGATCTGAAAATTGGGTATCACACAGGCCTGATTGTGTCAATGGTCGAGCCACAGGGGTTAATAGTTTCAAAACCCATCCCGTCTGTGGACGGCATGATATAGTTTAGCTTGGCTTGTGGAGTAAATATGCTGCGGTGATTTTCTGGAAGACGAAGGCGCAGCAAAATCCCCCTCGATCCCCCCTTACAAAAGGGGGAAGATTGTGAAGTGGTTTCAATAAGTTTTCTCCTTTACAGAAAGGGGGGTTAGGGGGGATTTCGGTCACTGGCACGGCTTTGGTCTTACCACAAGGCGTGGAATTCAAAATCACCCTCCTGGCTCTCTTCGCCGTTTGCAATACCAGAACTGGCCCAGGTCGCAGCCTAAGTCTCAGCCCATAGAGGCTTGCGTCCGCAGTTGAAAAAGGTGAAAATGGTTGACAAAAAACAGCGTATTGATTAGACTTCGTCACGCTTGAGCGGGCATAGCTCAGTTGGTAGAGTACGAGCTTCCCAAGCTCGGTGTCGCGGGTTCGAGTCCCGTTGCCCGCTCCACTGATTCTTCAAGCTGAGTTGGATGAATGTTCGGAGGGAACACGGCGACAGGCCGATGTTCAGGTCCCTTTTTGAGGTAGCTGCCCGGTTGGTACCGAGTAACAGGCAGGAAGCTTACTTCGATTAGTGGATTATTAGGTTATAATCTTACTTGCTTCAAAAGCTAACTTTTGTAGTCAACTTAGTTATAATCTAGTCTGCTAAGAGAAGTGGGCGTAAGCCCACTTTTTTTTGTATATGGAAACAGAGATTCAAACACACATTAGGCAACAGGTAGAGCAACTGGCGGAGGCCCTTGTCGCTTCGGAGGGAATGGAGTTGGTGGACCTTGAGTATCGCAGGCAAGGTCGCCGCTGGATGCTCCGGCTCTTTATCGACAAGGACGGCGGAGTCACCTTGGATGATTGCGCCAGTATTAGCCGCGAATTGGGAGACCTTCTGGACGTGAAGGATGTAATCCCCCAGGCTTACGTGTTGGAGGTCTCTTCGCCAGGCTTGAATCGGCGTCTCAGAAAAAAAGAGGACTTTTCCCGTTTTGCGGGACAGAAGGTTAAGCTGCAGTTCGTTGCGCCCATAGATGGTCGAAGAAAAATTGTGGGAGAGCTCGAGGGAATCGAAGATGAAACGGTGATCGTGGCGCTTCCAGAAGGTCGTTGTTCGGTGGCTCTGAAAGACATTGCCAAGGCCAATTTAATCTATGAATTCTAGCGCCTGAAAAAATGAGATTTCAGACACAGATGAACATTAGGGTTAAGTGAACAAGGAGAGCAGGGGAGATGATCCAGGATTTGAAGAGGATAATCGAGCAGGTCAGCAAAGATAAGGGCATCGAGCGGGAAGTCCTTATTAACACCTTAGAAGAGGCTATGCGGTCTGCGGCCAGGAAGAGGTTTGGCCACGATCTTGATCTGGAAGTAGCTTACAATGAGGAATTTGGGGAGATTGAGGCCTTTCAATTCAAAGAGGTTGTGACCGAGGTAACGGATTCGCTCCTGGAGATTTCGCTGGATGAAGGGCGGGAACTGGATCCTGACTGTGAGCTTGGTGATAGCCTCGGTATCAAGCTGGACACCGATACCTTTGGTCGTATTGCCGCTCAGTCCGCCAAGCAGGTCATCATCCAGAAGATGAAGGATGCAGAGCGGGAGATGATCTACGAGGACTACAAAGACCGGACTGGCGAGGTCATCAACGGCATCGTTCAGCGCCTCGATAGAGGGGGTATTACGGTTAACTTGGGTCGGGCGGAGGCTGTTGTTCCCTACAGGGAGCAAGTGCCCAGAGAAACCTACCGGAGAGGCGATCGCATAAGGGCCTTGGTGCTCGAGGTAAATAGAGAATCGCGTGGACCTCAGATCATCCTTAGCCGCACCCACCCTGATTTTCTCTCCAACCTTTTCACCTCAGAGGTGCCCGAGATCGCCGAAGGTATTGTCACCATCATGGCAGCGGTTCGGGAACCGGGTAGCAGGGCCAAGATAGCTGTGACCTCCAAAGACCCCGACATCGACCCGGTGGGTGCCTGCGTGGGCATGAAGGGATCTCGGGTACAAAGTGTGGTCCAAGAGTTACGTGGTGAGAAAATAGACATCATCGAATACAACCCTGATCCTGCCAAGTATGTAGTAAACGCGCTGGCGCCTGCTGTTATTTCCAAAGTTGTCATTGACCAGGGAAATCGGCTCATGGAAGTCATCGTTCCTGACGACCAGCTTTCTCTGGCCATCGGTAAGCGCGGGCAAAATGTGCGGTTGGCTTCAAAGCTGGCCGAGTGGCGCATTGACGTTAAGAGCGAGAGTAAGTATCAGAAGTCCCTGAAAGAGGGCTATGAATCCCTCTTGGCGTTACCAGGTGTCGGGGATGCCACCGCTGACAGTTTGTACGAGGCTGGTTTTGCCTCGGCGGAGGAATTGGCTGGGGCTCAGGTGGAGGAATTGGTGACGCTTCCAGGTCTCAGTAAACAGAAGGGTGTGAAGTTCATCGAGGCGGCCAAGGTTTACGAGGTCGAGCGCAAGGAGGAAGAGGCTGCGGCCAAGAAAGAAGAGGAAACTAAGGCCGAAGAGGAGGAAGCTAAGGCCGAAGAGGAGAAAGCTAAGGCCGAAGAGGAGAAAGCTAAGGCCAAAGAGGAGGAAGCTAAGACCAAAGAGGAGAAAGCTAAGGCCGAAGAGGAGAAAGCTGAGGCCGAAGAAGAGGAAGCTGAGGCCAAGGAGAAAGAGGCTGACGCCAAGGAAGAGGAAGCTGCTCCCAAGAAGAAAAAGGCTGCGGTCAAGAAGAAGGCTGCGGCCAAGAAGAAGGCTGCTCCCAAGAAGAAAAAGGCTGCGGCCAAGAAGAAGGCTGCGGCCAAGGATGAGGAAGCCGGCGAACCTGAAGAGACCACCGCAGAATGAGTATGAAGAAAGGAGAGAAGCGGAAACAGCCGCAGCGAACGTGCATTGTCTGCGGCAGCAAGAGAGCCAAAGCCGAACTCCTTCGGTTGGTGCTGGATGAGGAAAGCAAGGTGTGCCTGGATTACCGACAACGGCGCCGTGGGCGTGGCTCTTATGTGTGCCCGAGGCCAGAGTGCCTGACGCGAGTCAAACTGGCTTACCTTGAGAAGGCGTTTCGACGACCGCTACCCCAGGGAGCTTGGAATCCCGCCCTGACCATGGCGGAGGCTCTCCAGAGGTGTAGCGTCCAATTTCAAGAACAATGATATGAGCAAACACTCAAGAGTGTGGTTATAAAGTTTTGGAGATAGCATAGTTAATAGAAGTCGGGGGGTTGCATGGCGAAGTTGAGGGTGTACGAACTAGCAAAAGAATTAGACATTCCCAACACGGATCTGCTGGAGCGGATCGACAGTCTGGGCATTCAGATCAAAGGGCACATGAGCTCTTTGGATGAAGAGCAGGCCCAACTGGTTCGTGACACGGTGACGGGTCGATCGCAGCAACTGATCGAGGAAAAGCGGGTTCGTCGAGGAGTCATTCGAAGGAGGCGAAAAATCGTTAAGACTGAGCCTCCACCGGAGGAGGTGGAGACCGAAATGGAGGCAGAGACAGCACCCCCCGTGGAAGAACCGGCTGAAGAGGTAGTCGAGGCGGAGTTGCCACCGGTTGTGGTTGAGGGAGAAGCACCAGAGGTTGAGCCCGAAAAACCAGAGGAAGTTGAACCGGATGCTGAGGTTGCGAAAAAGAAAAAGCCGGCGAAGAAAGTAACGGAAAAGGAAAAGAAGGTCAAAAAACCCCGGAGGCGGGTCAAGAAAGCTGCGGCCGCCAAGATTATCAAGCTGCCTGAGCGGGTGGACGAGGCTGTTCCTGAACCGAAGAAGGCAGAGGCCAAGATTGAAGAATCAATGGAAGCAGTGGAGAAAGTGGTTGAGTCTGTACCCGCCCCGCCAAAGCCAGAGGCCGAGGCGAAAAAGAGGTCGGGCAAACCCAAGAAGAAAAAAGGGAAACGGGCACGAGCCGCAGAGGATGAGGAACGGCCTGTGAGGAGGCTACCGAGCCGTCGCAAAGAGGTGGTCACTGGGGACGACCTTTACGCCAGGCGTCGTGGGCCGGGCCGGATGAAAGGGCGCAAGGCCGCGCGAGCACGAGCGGTTGCCAAAGACGTAAAGCAAACCGAGATCACCGTACCCAAAGCCGCCAAGCGAAGGGTCAAACTTGATGAAGCCATCACCGTGGCCAATCTTGCCAAGCGCATGGGAGTCAAGGCCAGAGAGGTCATTGCCCAACTTATGGAATTGGGCCTCATGACCACAGTGAACCAGGCGATTGATTTTGACACCGCGTCCTTGGTGGCGACAGAATTTAATTATGAAGCTGAAAAATCAGGTTTTGAGGAGGCGGCAATCTTAGAGCCTGTACCGGATAAGGAGAAAGACCTCAAGCCGCGGCCTCCGGTGGTAACCATTATGGGGCACGTTGATCATGGCAAGACTTCACTACTTGACGTTGTCCGCCAGACCAAGGTTACAGAGGGGGAGGCAGGAGGCATCACCCAGCATATCGGTGCTTACAATGTGAAGCTGGACGCAGGTCAAGTGGTCTTCCTGGACACCCCGGGCCATGAGGCTTTTACGGCCATGCGGGCCCGTGGCGCCCAAGTAACCGACCTGGTGGTTCTTGTGGTGGCGGCCGATGATGGGGTGATGCAACAGACGGTTGAGGCAATCAACCATGCCCAGGCAGCAGATATTCAGATCCTGGTGGCCATAAACAAGATAGACAAAGAAAATGCCGACCCCGACAGGGTGAAACGTGAGTTGGCCGAGAGAGGGCTGAATCCAGAGGAGTGGGGCGGTGATATTACCATGGTAGAAGTGTCAGCCAAAGAGAAGACAGGGCTGGATGAATTGCTTGAGCTCATCCTGCTCCAGGCTGAACTCATGGAACTGAAGGCCAATCCCGACAAGAAGGCCAGAGGGAGGGTGGTCGAGGCTAGATTGGACCGAGGTAAGGGACCGTTGGCTACTGTCTTGGTGCAGGAGGGAACCCTGCGAGTCGGAGATCCTTTCGTCTGTGGCACTTTTTACGGCAGGGTGCGAGCCATGCTGGACGATCGCGGCCGTAAAGTGACAGAAGCACAGCCGTCCACGCCTGTGGAAGTACACGGAATATCAGGGGTGCCGCAGGCTGGTGATGAGTTGGTGGTGGTGAACGACGAGAAAGAGGCCAAACAGG
>JBFFBS010000059.1:0-17143 GCA_041560295.1 Syntrophobacteria bacterium
CGCGGGATTGGTTTCCGTACCTGAACGGTACGTCGCAGGGGCCGACACCCGAGGACGCCAGGGAGGACGGACATATCCGTGGTCGCAGCAAGTAATTCATGAAATATCCGGGCTAAAGAAAGGGGATTGACTATGAGTGATTCGAAGACCTGTTCTCGCTGTGGAGGTGCAACCCTGGAAGCTGGTCGGGTTCAGTCCACGGGTCGGGTAAACTTTCATTTTGAGGATCCGCGTTTTTTGACCGCCCTCACGGGGTATGTTCCCATTTTTTCAACCATGTGTTTGGACTGCGGCACTATTGACTTGATTGGTGAAGTCAGTAAGGCTCGGAAGATCTCAAAAAAGCAGTAAGCCTGCTACTCTGCACTTCGATCAAGCGACATCAGTATGTCTTTTTGGCCCAAGGTCCCAGTTTCCAAAGCTTTTAAAGAATATCTCCTCCCCCTTGTCGCAGATCCCGAGCTTGTCGCGGGGAGGGGGAGGATTAAGCCTGCCCGCCATCGCGAGCCTGCTCGCCCAGGCGAGGCGGGCGGGGTGGGGGTGAACCCTTAATTACCTTCTCCCCCTCACCCTAACCCTCTCCCCCAGGGGAGAGGGGATTAAGGGTGTCATTCATCCCCGTGCGAAGCCCTGGCCATACTGGCAATCTTCATACATTATTAATAATTAGTACAGCTGGCCGCGGCGGCTGAACTCCAACCTACTGTTTTAACCATCCCTCAAAATACTTCCTCTTGCTGTCATTAGATGGTAGAGTTTCCTCTATGGAGATCTCGCGACGTGAGTTCATAAAAAGCTCTCTTGTCCTGGGCGGCTCACTGCTTCTCCCACACGGTTTTCTTTACGCTGCGGTCCAAAAACAAAAGCAACGGTATCCCGCTTACGGAAAGTTGGAGGAAGAGGGTAAGCTAAAAGAGAGGGTTGAGCAAGCCTACTCGATGCTCGAGCAGTGCGAACTGTGTCCAAGGCAATGCGGGGCGAATCGAAAAAACGGTGAACTCGGACTCTGCCGTGCTCCAGGTAGAGTTCTGGTTTATGTAGCTCAGCCTCATTTTGGCGAAGAGATCTCACTCGTTGGCCAACACGGATCTGGAACCATCTTTTTTTCCAACTGTAACCTCCGTTGTGTGTTCTGCCAAAACTGGCCCATCGCCCACGAGGGGCACGGTAGAGAGTATGGCGATGAGAGGTTGGCGGAAATGATGCTCTATCTGCAGAAGATAGGCTGCCATAACATTAACCTGGTTACACCCACTCATGTGATGCCCAACATCGTTAGTGCTACTAGAATAGCCTTTCATAAAGGTTTGCACATTCCCCTGGTTTACAACACCAGTGGTTATGAACGCGTCGAGATCTTGAAAATTCTGGATGGCATCGTGGATATCTATTTGCCGGACATGAAGTACATGGATAGTGGCAAAGCGGCGAAATATTCAGCCGGAGCTTCTGACTATCCGGAAGTATCCAAGAAAGCCATTCTGGAAATGAACCGTCAGGTTGGACTGCATGTTGTCGACCCCCGGGGAGTTGCCCTCCGTGGGCTCATGATTCGACACTTGGTCATGCCTAACAAGGTGGCGGGAACGGAGAAGTTTGTCAGGTGGGTGGCGGAGACTTTGCCGAAATCTACCTATGTGAATATTATGCATCAGTACAAGGTTGAATATAAGGCATATGAATACCCCGAAATCTGGCGTGCCATCACAGCACAGGAATACCTGGAAGCCATGGATTTAGCTGTTGAGTATGGTTTGACTAACCTTGACCCCAGATCCGTGGCAGTCTACGAGATCTACGCCAGGAAACAAAACAGAAAAATCAGAACAGCTCAATAGGTTGAACGAGGAATCTGGTCCCATTGAAGATCCAACATGCGGGGAAGAACCCGGCTTTGGGCTGCCTAAGGGAACGGCTCAAGGCTCAAGGTACAGGGCACAAGGCAAAAACAATAAAAGAAAATTTATTCTTTCCGTATGCCTTGCGCCTTACGCCATAGCTCCTAAGACGACAAAATGTACACGTGGATTCTGATATTCTTAGTTGTGGCTGCAGTTTTCTTCGTGCTCAAACTTGCCTACGTCTTTTGCACTGCCCTGGTTCTCCCCTTTACCCGAGGAGCACTGTACGTCTCAACCTCCCGGGTAAGAATCTCCGCCTTTATGGACGCGGTACCGATGCAACCGGGCCAACTCCTCGTCGACATGGGCTGCGGGGACGGGCGAGTTCTTCGCAAAGCTCGAAAAAGATATGGTGTCAGAGCGCTGGGATACGAGCTGAATCTCCTGGCCTATCTGAAGGCGAAGCTGCTGTGCCTCGGTCTGCAAAGTGTAGAGGTTAAATGGCGCAATTTTTGGACAGCAGATCTGTCGGAAGCCGACGTTGTTTTCTGCTATCTCTTTCCGGATGTAATGAGGGATTTGGCAGCGAAGCTCAAAGCCAATCTCAAGCCTGGAGCTGTGGTTGTGTCGTGCAACTTTCATTTGCCAGGTTTCATTCCTGAACAAGTTTTGCGTCCTGGCAACTCGTTGCATAACAGTCCCATCTTCGTATATCGGTTGAACAATTAATCAGCGGCATCCCTCTTGACCGGTAACGCAGAAGCAAAGATGCTAGAAGATTTTCAATCAATTGTTTACGCGCTTATTCGACCAAAGCAAGAAGCGGCCTTCCCCATTGCTTTGGATCTGGCCCAGCAATTTGATGAGGAGAGGACTGACGAGGCCGGGATCGCCCAAGCACTAAATGCCGCATTCCTTATCGTTGTTGCAGGCCAAAACCACCCGGCAGCATCTTTTGCCCTTGGCTTTCTTACTCGAATGGCTGAATCCCCTGAGTGGAGAGATGCAGCTGAGTTTTACCTGAGTGGCATAGAGAAAACGCATCATGAAATCAAAACCGCTTGTAGGCTGGATCTAGAATTCGCTGACCGTCTCAAAACAGCCTCTACCTGGCTGTCCAATAAAGAGAACTTAACCAAAAGTCAGGAGGTTACTGAGCATCTTTGGTCCGTGTTTTTCCCCGAAGCCAATTCTCTCAGAACACATTGGAATGAACATTCAGAGGACCTGAGAAAAAAGCGTACCGTTGCCATAACAGAGTTGAATGAAACGCCGATCAATGATCCGGCCCGACAGATACTCTTTACTTCCAATGTCCTTTTAACCCTTCCCCCGGTTTCTCAATCTGCCGAGGCACTTCCTCTTAGCGAGGACCTGAGAAAAATGCTTAGGCTGGCAAGGAGCGAACCTCAGCTCTACTGGTATGATCACCCAATTCAAATCGGCGTGGCCCCTGAGAAAAACGAAGTACTGTACGGTCTCCGTGGCCTCGAGGATGCCCTGGAATTTGAACGTTCTCGTGGTAACGCTACCAACGATGCCAAGCTTACCTGCCTGTTATCGGTCTCAGTAACCCACCCCAGCCTCCAAACAATTGCCAGACGTTACATCGAAGAGGAATTTACTAAAGCAGGTGGTCTGCCCAGCCTTGATGTCTACGTCTTCAGTGAAGCAGACACCTCTCGACTGCTAGACGAGATCCTTACTCCGGCTGCGATTCGCTATCTGGGAGGTGCTGATTCGCAAGAACTATTGACTGTATTTGGCGTAGATGGTGAATACGGCAGACACTATAGTTTCTTGAAGGCAATAGCTGCCTTCTGGCAGATTGTTATGGAGCCTGAAATAAAGGCAACGTTCAAGATCGACTTGGACCAGGTGTTCCCTCAAAAAGAATTGGTGCAGCAGGCAGGGGCATCTGCTTTTGAACATTTTACTACTCAGCTTTGGGGTGCTCAGGGGATCGATTCAGAAGGAAGACCCTTAGAACTCGGCCTGATTGCTGGAGCGCTGGTTAATGAAAGTGACATTGGCAAATCCTTATTCACCCCTGATGTGGGCCAGCCAAACCGCGAGCTTTTTCCAGACGAGCACGTTTTTTTCAGCATGTTGCCGCAGGCGCTTTCAACCGAGGCTGAAATGATGACGCGCTATAGCGCGCCGGCCCTGGATGGCAAGAAGACATGCATCCAACGCGTCCACGTCACCGGCGGGACAAACGGTATTCTGATTTCAAGTCTTAGAAACCACAGACCCTTTACCCCATCCTTTTTTGGGCGGGCAGAAGACCAGGCTTATATCTTCTCAGTATATCCCAATCAGGGTGTCAAACTGGCATATGCGCACAAAGACGGCCTCATCATGCGCCACGACAAGAACGCATTCGCCCAGGAGGCAATCCAATCAGCTCACATCGGCAAACTCCTCGGTGACTATGTCCGTATCCTTTTCTTTTCAGCCTACGGTTCGGTCTTGGACGATGACCTTTCAAGATTGAAAAATAGTTTCGATCCTTTCACGGGCTGTTTTATCTCTAAGATTCCAGCAGCGGTAGTTTATTTGCGCTTCGCACTAAAAGCGGCATCCTTTTTTTCCAAAGGCCAGGATGAGCAAGGACTTGAATTCATTTCGCATGGGGCAAAAAGAATTGCAACTGCACTGGAGTTTGTTCACGGAGAAGACAGTCCTCTTAAACACCAATATGTAAAAGAAAAACGTGGCTGGGATCTCTACTACGACACGCTCTCTGCCCTTGAAAATGCACTGAGCGAAAATGACCATTTTGCCTTGGCTTTGCGCCAGAAGGCGAAACTGATCATCGGTGACTGTTCGGTCCATGCCAAAGGGTGATGAAAAACATTTTCTGCAGGAAATTGGACTCGACTAAACCCGGCAGTATTGAAATAAGGAAGCCCACTAGCTTAGCCTTATGTGAGTAATGAGATGAATCGCCTGCTTCCCCGCAGCCTTACTCTGGTTGGATTCTTGCTGTTGTTGGCCGGGATTTTCTTGGCTACAGTCACAGTTTTTTCGGCAGAGACGGGCCACCATAGTTTAGCTGAAACCACCGCTCCAACTGTCACAAGCTCTCGCCAACCCGCACTATCCTACCCCGCTCCAGTTCTAGGCTATAGGATCGTTAACACTTATCCTCATGACCCAAGAGCTTTCACCCAGGGATTGGTTTTTGCAGACGACGTCCTCTATGAGGGGACGGGTCTCCGTGGTCAGTCCAGCCTGAGGAAGGTTGACCTAAAAACTGGGAATATCCTTCGGGTCCGGCAACTCGCAGCCCATTTTTTCGGCGAAGGGATCACAATCTACGGCAACCGAGTCATTCAATTGACCTGGCGAGCGCAGGTGGGTTTTGTCTACGATATCCGAACTTTTCAATTACTGGACACATTTCATTATCCCACCGAGGGTTGGGGCATCACCCATGACGGCAAGTCTCTGATCATGAGTGATGGCACCTCAACATTGTACTTCCTAGATCCTCAGACCTTTCAGCAAGTCAACCGGCTTGAAGTCCATACCAGGGATGGTCCCGTGTCCAGACTCAATGAATTGGAATACGTTCAAGGAAAGATCTACGCTAATGTTTGGAATACAGACCGCATTGCAAAAATCTCCCCTGAGACAGGTGAAGTGGTGGGATGGATAGATCTGGAAGGACTTCTCAGACCGGAAGATCGCAATCGCCGGATTGACGTCCTCAATGGCATTGCCTATGACGTCAAAAACGATCGCTTGTTTGTAACCGGAAAACTGTGGCCTAAACTCTTTGAGATTGAATTGGTTGTGCCAGAAAGATAAAGCAAAGCGCTAAGCGCAGAGCGCAGAGCGCAAAGCGCAAAGCGTTAGAGAATAGGTGAACGGTAAACCGATTATAAGCTGGCTCCGAAATTGTTCACCCTATACCGTTACCTCTTACTCTCTTTTTCGCTATGCTCTATGCGATCTGACCTGGCCCTGAGGACAAGGTTTTCTAAGACGAAATAAAGAGACCAATGGCAAGCAACACCGGCGTCAAAATGATTATGACCACATTCCTGCTCATATAGGGTATCAGCCTGTCCACATCTTCTGCGAATCTGGCGACACCTCTGACAGTAGGAACGGCAATGATAATTGAGCCAAGGGCCAAAAAACCCGTCAGCGGCAGGTTACCGGTGATATAACCAAAGATGATCGCCAGGTATGCACCTGCAAGGAATACCACGTATAATCTTACGCTGGCCTCTCTGCCGATGGCGATGGGGAAATGGTTCCTGCCCACCCCTTTGTCCGCTTCCACATCTGGAAACTGGTTGAGCAACAACAAATCACTCACTAAAAAAAATGGCACCAGGGATGCTACAAATGCGGTCCAGGAATATGAACCACTTAGAGCAAAGTCAGTGCCCATTACCATCAAAGGACCGAAACCTAGTCCAGGAGCGATTAAGCAAAAAAAAGGGTTTTTCGTTATCCACTTTGTATAGGCGACAATGGTGGCTATACCGAGTAGCCCTACTGGCAAAAGCCACGGCCCCCTGATAGAGAGAAAGTACACGCCCACAATAACTATAACAACCAGGCTGACAAGACCTGTGATAAGTGCCACGTGGGCCTTGTCTGGATTCTTAGGTAGAGTCCCGCTACCCCCACTGAAGGGGGTAGGTTGGGTGTTGAAATCAAGGCCGCTTGTAAAATCATGATATTCATTCAAAGCATTAACGCTGATGTGTGCCGCCACTGCGCCTATAAAAGCAACGACAAGGTAATACAGATTCAGTTCAGCTCCAGACCAGGCTGCGGTGGCTGCACCCAGCATTACACATGCCGGAGTCAGAATGAGAAAGGGTAGCCGCATGGGGCCAAATATCACTACGCTCAGGGTTCTACTCATCGGACGAGAACTCCGTTGGCAAGAAAGACCTGAAGTATGATTTTCTACTAAGTTGTCATGATGCCAGTTTTCGTAGTTCCTTTCAAGAATATGAAAAAGTATGGGTGGATATATTAGGTAAAAATGCGGACGCAAAGGAGCCGACTTTGGGCTGCCCCTGAGGTGGCTTCAATGCTCTTCCCCCTCTTGCGGAAATCTGCTAGAGTGATGGAGCCTTGTAAAACATCAAATCCAAGCACCAAATCTCAGTGTTTTAGGTGTCAGGTGTCAGGTTTCGGGTGTCAGGAAACAAAAATGGAAAAAGCTGAAACCTAAACACTGAAACCTGAAACCTCTTTTGCCGGCAAAGCCATTGAACTCTGACCTGGCCCCAAGGACCAGGTTATCGATCTTGATTAAAACAAAGAAAGGAGAAGCACAGATGAAAGCAGTAGTTTACGAAGAGTATGCTCCGGATGATGATTTTAAACGCATCCTGCAGGTAAAAGATGTAGAGGATCCAAAACCAAAACCAAACGATGTAGTTTTTCAAGTCAAGGCGGCTGCATTGAATTACAATGATATTTGGGGAATGAGAGGAGTTCCAATACCGGTTCCGTTGCCCCACATTTCGGGCTCTGACGCAGCCGGTGAAGTAATCGCCGTGGGGGAGGATGTAAGCAGAATCAAGGTTGGGGACAGAGTTGTCTCTCACTCTAATATGTCATGCCGAGTTTGTTCTGCCTGTACTGACGGTCGTGAGTATGACTGTAACAAGCGGACTATCTGGGGCTTCGAGACCGGCCCCTTGTGGGGTGGGTTTTCGGAGATTACCCATCTTCCCGAAGTAAACATCATCAAGATTCCGGATAACGTCAGCTTTGACGAGGCAGCGGCAGCCTCCATGACCTTGCTCACTTCCTGGCATATGCTGGTGGGCAGGGCGAAGATTAAACCAGGACAAACTGTACTGGTAATGGGAGGGGGTTCCGGCGTGGGCAGCTTTGGAATCCAGATTGCTAAACTTTACAACTGTATGGTGATTGCAACGGCTAGTCCAGATAAATTAGACAAATGTCTTGAACTTGGCGCCGATTACGCCGTGGATCATAGGAAGGATGACTGGCACAAGCAAGTCCGGGGTTTGTGCAAGGAAATCTCCCAGAAAACCGGGGTGGCTCCGGGAATCGATGTGTCTTTTGATCACATCGGCGAGACCCACTTCAACCAGCAGCTTACTTTGCTCAAATATGGTGGAACCCTGGTCCAATGCGGCGCTACCACAGGCTGGGATGCCAAAGCTGACCTAAGGCACATCTTTTTCAAGGGAACCAACATCCTTGGCTCAACTCAAGGAACAAAGGCAGAGGTAGAACAGGGATTCTACTGGATGTCCCAGGGGAAAATAAAGGCTGCAATTGACTCAGTGTATCCCTTTGAAGAGGCAGCAGAAGCCCACACAAAGATGCTCACTGGCAAAGGGTTATTCGGAAAAATTCTGCTGCAACCTTAGTTAACCTCTCCGACCGAAAATCGGAGTTTCCAAAATCTCTTGAAAAACCTCCTCCCCCTTGTCGCAGATCCCGAGCTTGTCGCGGGGAGGGGGAGGATTAAGCCTGCCCGCCATCGCGAGCCTGCTCGCTCAGGCGAGGCGGGCGGGGTGGGGGTGAATCCCTATCACCTTCCCCCCTCGCCCTAACCCTCTCCCCCAGGGGAGAGGGGATTTAAGGGTTGGGGCTCGTGAGGCTGTCCGACAATGTCATTCTGAGGCGTGAGCCGAAGGATCTCGAGATCCTTGGCGCTGCTCAGGATGACAATTACTCTCTGCGCGGAGTTTATCCTGAGCTTGTCGAAGGGCTCAGAATGACAAATAGGCACAATGGACGATTTTCGGAGAGCCTATCGCCCCCTTTCTTAGAAACAGTCCCCTGATTCCTGCGCTTTTTGCTCGCACCGCATTCCCTCTTGACTGCAAGGGTAACCGAGAATAAGCTCATGTAAGACCTATTGAGCGAGATGATCTGTAATCGGAAGGAAAAATCACTATGAACAGTAAATTTTTCAAAGCTATGGTCGTGCAAGAAACAGCGGATGGCACATATACCAGGCAGATTGCTGAGAAATCACTGGATGATTTGCCAGCAGGTGAAGTATTGGTCCGGGTTCACTATTCATCCTTAAATTACAAAGACGGTCTTTCCGCCACGGGTCACAGGGGAGTCACCAAGCGTTTTCCTCACACCCCGGGAGTAGATGCCGCCGGTGTTGTAGAGGAGAGTTTTAGTGAAGCGTTTCAGCCCGGGGACCCAGTGATTGTCACCAGCTACGATCTTGGTATGAACACCCCAGGTGGTTTTGGACAATACATTCGAGTGCCGGCCGCTTGGGTGGTGCCGCTTCCGGAAAATCTCTCGCTAAAAGAAAGCATGGCCTATGGCTCAGCCGGTCTTACTGCGGGATTTTGCATCTTTAAGCTTCAAGAGCATGGCGTAACTCCCGAGTTGGGAGAAATACTAGTCACAGGTGCCACCGGCGGAGTTGGCAGTTTTGCAGTGGCAATGCTTGCCAAGATCGGTTATCAAGTGGTTGCAGTAACTGGCAAGATGGACGAGAAGCAGTTCCTTACCGATCTCGGCGCCAAAGAGGTCATCTCCAGAGATGAGGCTACTGACACCTCGGGAAAGCCCCTTTTGAAAGGTCGCTGGGCTGGGGTAGTAGACGCGGTGGGGGGTGAGATCCTCTCAACAGCCATCAGATCTACCAAACTCCACGGAGCGGTTACCTGCTGCGGCAATGTGGCATCGCCTGATTTGCACATTAACGTCTACCCCTTCATATTGAGGGGTATCTCTCTTGTGGGCATTGACTCCCAGAGCTTTCCAATGACCTTTCGGCGCCAGACATGGGAAAAGATTGCCAGTGATTGGAAACTTGACAACCTGAATAGGCAGACCTCCGTGTGCTCCCTGGAAGAGCTGGACTCGGAAATAGATCGCATCCTGGCTGGAAAGCAGAAAGGGAGAGTGATTGTTGATTTAGAAAGGTAGGAGCAGATGCGTAGGAAAGATAGAGAAATTACTGATATTGCCTTGATTGAAGACGTTATCCGCAACTCGTTGGTTTGCCGTCTGGGTATGTCTAGAAATGATCAACCCTATGTTGTTCCTCTCTGTTTTGCTTACAACGATAACACGCTTTACTTTCACTCCGCAGGCGAAGGTCTGAAATTAAGGATACTCCAACAAAACCCCAACGTCTGTGTCGAATTCGACATAGACCAGGAGGTCATCCAGGACGACAAACCGTGCAAGTGGGGCATGAAATACCGCAGTGTTATAGGATTTGGTAAAGGTTCACTGGTTGAAAATCTCGAAGAGAAGAAAAAAGGGCTTGATGCAATAATGCAACAGTACGCAGGCAGATCTTTCGAATATGTGGAGCCAGCAATTAACAGCACCGTTATCATAAAGGTTGAAATAGAGAGCATGACCGGCAAAGAATCAACACACTACAATAATGGATTTATTGGTGGACAAGTACAATGAAAATTACTCTGGCACAACTGAATCCAACTGTTGGTGATATTCGCGGCAATGTGGCCAAGGTGAAGCAGACGCTGTCGCAGTGCAGTAAGGACTCGCCTGATCTGGTTGTTTTCCCGGAACTCTTTCTGGTCGGCTATCCACCTAGGGACCTCTTGGAGAGACCTTCTTTTATTGCCAGGACTGAGGAGGCCATCCAAGAGCTCCTAGAGGTTTCCCACAAGTACCCACAAACGGGCATTATTGTGGGCGCTCCTCAACCTGGGCAGCTATCCACAGGCAAAGGCCTCCACAATTCAGCGCTGCTGATGTATCAAGGGCGACTCCTCTTCACTCAGCACAAATCCCTGCTGCCCACCTATGATGTTTTTGACGAAGCGCGCTACTTTGATCCCGCCGCAGATGATCCTGTAGTGGAATTCAAAGGCCAGACTCTCGGTATTTCCATTTGCGAAGATGCCTGGAATGACCCGGCCCTCTGGCACCGACCCACGTATTCCTATGATCCCATCGAGGTTCTAGCCCAAAAGGGTGCCGACCTGATCATCAACATTGCTGCTTCCCCTTTCCACCGGGGGAAGGAGAAGCTCCGGTACGACATTGTCCGGAGTCATGCAACCAAGCACCGAATCCCTTTTCTTTTTGTAAATCAAGTAGGTGCCAACGACGAGCTTATTTTCGATGGCAGAAGTATCTGCTTAGACGGGGCGGGTGATCTCATCGCCGTCTTGCCGCCATTTGTGGAGCAGGTGGAAACAATTTCGCTGGATGGGACTGGTATCCGGGATCCTTATGTTCCACAGGAGGAGATCGCAAGTGTTCACCAGGCGCTGGTTATGGGCGTCAGAGACTACATGGACAAGTGCGGTTTTTCTTCGGCTATCCTGGGGCTGTCGGGTGGTATTGACTCTGCGGTGACTTGTTGTATAGCTGTAGAAGCAATTGGAGCTGAAAACGTTGTCGCAGTCACCATGCCTGGACCGTATTCTTCAACGGCTAGTATCGAAGATTCAGGAAAGCTTGCTGAGAATCTTGCTATTAGGTTCGAAGTCATACCAATTTCTCCTGCCTACGAGGCTTATATTAAGTCCCTCCAGGACCATTTCCAAGGGAAAGAACCAGACATCACCGAAGAGAACATTCAGGCTCGAATTCGAGGCAACATTCTCATGGCACTCTCAAACAAGTTTGGCCATCTGGTGCTTTCCACTGGCAACAAGAGTGAACTGGCTGTGGGCTATTGCACCCTCTATGGTGATATGAGCGGCGGCCTGAGTGTTATAGCCGATGTACCCAAAACAATGGTGTACGAACTGGCGCAGTACATAAATCGAGACTCCATCAGAATTCCACAGGACATTATAAACAAACCGCCCTCAGCGGAATTGAGAGAAAATCAAACCGATCAGGACACCCTGCCACCCTATGAGGCGCTGGATCAAATTCTGCACTACTACGTAGACGAGCATTATTCCATGGCCGACCTTCTCCAACACAATTTCGACCCCGAAACAGTCGAGTGGGTAATTCGAACAGTGGACCGAAACGAGTACAAACGCAGGCAAGCAGTTCCGGGACTCAAGGTTACCTCCAAGGCGTTTGGAATGGGCAGGAGAATGCCAATCGCCGCAAAATTTGAGAACTAATCTGGACAGCATAGTAGTCAATGAATATGACAGAAAAGGAAAAAGAGAAACTTGAGGTTTTAGCAACGGCCTATGGAATCCAGCCGTCTTACTCGGACATCTGGGGTAATACCAACACTATCCCACCGGAGACACTGGAGAAGGTGCTGGGAGCCGTGGGAGTGGATGTCAGCAATCCGCAAGAGGCTTTACAACATGTAGAACATCGCTCCTGGTATCAACTAGCCCCGCCGGTACTGGTGGTATCAATCGATCAACTGCCCGCCGATTTCCTTTTTAACCTACCATCCAACAGTGCTCCCGGCGCAATGTCGGAAAAAGAACTCCAAGTTCGGTTGGCCATTACCGGCGAAAACACCTCCCCAATCAACCACTCCTACCATTTAGAACAGCTGAACTTCAAAAAGGATCACCAGCTTGATGGCATTACCTATGAGCGCTGGTCCTTTCCTTTCCCTACTGAACTTTCCACTGGCTATTACCATTTCAAACTTACTGTTGCATATGCAAACCACCAGCATCAACAAACAATTCTGGTTGCTGTTTGTCCAGAGCAGGCCTATCTGCCACCGGCTCTCCAAGGAGATGGTAAAAGAGCCGGAATAGCCATTTCTCTCTACGGCCTTCGCTCCCAACACAATTGGGGGGTGGGAGACTTCGGTGATCTCAAGGAATTCATTCGCTGGGCAATCGGCTCTCTCCACGTGGATGTGATCGGTCTGAATCCCCTGCACGCCATCCCCAATCGGCAGCCTTACAACATCAGCCCCTATTTTCCCTCCAGCCGATTTTATCGAAACTATATCTATCTCGATATTGCCGCGATGGAGGATTTTCGCTCTTCTGCCGCGGCAAATGAGTTTGTGCAGGCGGAAGCAACCCAGAATCTACTGGCCGAGCTTCGCGCCTCTGAGCTGGTGCAGTACGAGCGAGTGGCCACCTTGAAGCTCCAGGTGCTGGAAAGGGTATTCCAAACATTTCTTGAAGTCCATTGGCTCGACCAGACAGGCATGACGGAACACTCCCGACAATTTCAAGCGTATCTCCAAAGGGAAACCGTTTTCCTGGACAATTTCACTACCTTCTGCGCCCTGGAAGATTCTTTTCGCCAGAAAAACCCTGATGTATGGGCCTGGAGGCAATGGCCGGAACCTTTTCAGAACCCCACATCCCAGGAGGTGCAAGAGTTTCAACAAAACTACTGGCAACGTATACTTTTCTATAAGTACCTGCAATGGCAGGTAGAGGAGCAGCTGAAGGAAGCACAGGATCTGGCTCAATCAATGGGAGCCAGTGTTGGTCTGTACCACGATCTTGCTTTGGGTAGTGATCCTGGCGGAGCCGACAACTGGGCCTACTCGGATTTTTTTGTTCCGGGAGTCACGGTGGGGGCACCACCTGATGATTTTGCCCTTGAAGGTCAGGACTGGGGCTTTCATCCACCCCACAGAGAAAAGTACCGCAGCGACGGCTACTCCCTGTTCGTCCAAGAGATCAGAAAGAACTGTCAGGCGGCTGGGGCACTAAGAATTGATCACATAATGAGATTTTTTCGTCTCTTCTGGATCATGCAAGGGCAGAGTGCGAAAAATGGAACCTATGTGGAAAACTACTACCAGGACCTTCTTAAGATCTTGGCGCTTGAAAGTGATCGAGCTAAGACCCTTATCATTGGCGAGGATTTGGGCACGGTTCCTCCTCAGGTAAGGGAAGCCCTGGCGTATCTGCGTATATTTTCCTACCGGCTTTTCTACTTTGAAAGAGACGATCAGGGCGGTTTGAGGGAACCGGGATCGTATCCGCCCTACGCTCTGGCTGCGGTGAGCACCCACGATCTTCCCACCCTGGCAGGATTTTGGAAAGGAGAGGATCTTTCCTTGCGTAACAGTCTGGGCCTGTTCCCCAGCGAAGACCACTTTCATGCTGCTTTGCAGAAACGGGTGAACGAAAAAGAGGAGATCGTCCAACGACTTGTCGCCTCGGGTTTCCTGGCGAAGGAAATGGGTGACGATCCGACATTGCCTGCTGAAATAAGCGATGAACTTCACAGCGCTATCATCGGTTTCTTGTTGTCAACCCAGGCAAAATTGGTGGTTATAAGTCAAGAGGACTTGTTCGGGGATACCCGGCAGCAGAATGTGCCTGGAACGGTTACAGAGCATCCCAACTGGTCCACAAAGATGCACTATACACTGGAAGAACTGTGGCAAGACCCAGAGGTGGAAAAAAGCGTGAGGGTATTCCGACATTGGATTTCAACTACCGGTAGAGGGATACCACCATACTCTTGATCTAAGCTTGCCGAACTATGAGATTTTGCCGTATGGCTGGCATGCTCTTTGCTTGTTTCCATCATTGATTGGATCGACACGACGTGAGTCAAATTGCGCAGGCTCATACTTTATACTGACCACCACCTTTCAAGATTATGCTGCTAAGGGGCTAATAGGAAGGCTAGACCATGGGAGCTCGGGCAGGCAAGCTTAACGAGATCATCCAGAGACTGAAGAAATTTGTAACCGAAGATGTCCGGAAAAACCGAATTCTCGGGCTTTATCTGGTAATCGGGGTGATGGTTCTGGGATACGCTATCTACTTCCTGGCTGTAATGTATAAGGATATCACCAGCGGTCCTGAGAAACGGTCTGCTGCCAAACCCACAGTGGAGCAGATAAAAAAGGCTCGAGGACCCAAGAAAAGACCTCCTGTCAAAAAGAAAGCACCTGTTCCAGTAGCGAAGAAGGAAGCACCGAAGCAGGAAGCCCCAAAACAGCTGGACCCAGCAAAAAAGGTGGCGGAAAAGACCAAACCTGCTGCCGCTAACAAGCTTGACGTGAGCACCTGGAAGAGTCTTAAATTTCCGGATGGCTCCTATATTTCCTTTCCCACTGCTTGGAGCCAGAGTGAAGTGAACTCCGAAAAGAATATCCTTCACGGGATTCGGCTGCAAGCGCCCAACAGTCAAGCAAGCTTTAAATGTTACACTCGAAGTAGGGAAGTTGGGGAAAATTACGCCCAGTCTTTGAAAGAGTGGATGAAAAGGGGAGGCTATGCCACGATCCAAAAAGAGAGCAAGAAGATCAACCAGCGCGATGTTGCCCAAATAAATGGAACTCTGGCTGATAAGCGTATGGCTGTCAGCATTTTTGAGCATCAGCCTGACAGATATTTTATCGTTCGACTGATAGCTTCAAAAAAAGAGTTTGCACAATTGAAACCGTATTACACCGCCATTGTCAACAGTTATGGCGACGCAGGTGTTTCGTCCACCTCGGCTGTTTCCATAGAGGAATTGGAACAAGACCTCGAAAAAAGTATTGAAGACGAGAAAAAGTATCTGGTCGGCAGTACAGTTTGGATCAAGATGAAGAATGGCGCCAGACATAAGGGTGTCGTGGTCGCCGAAAATGACACCTCTTTTACCCTAGAGAGCCAACGTTTCGGAGGCACGTACAGTTTTACGGTCAAGAAAAAAGATGTCGTAGAAATAATTCATTAGACGGTCATTTGCCGTTCCCACCCCCACACCTACGCCGAATGGTCAATTTCCTACTCTAGTCCGGATATCTCAATAAGCGTTACCTGTGGAGGAGAGAGAAAACGCATGGGCGGACCCCAGGTACCGGTTCCCCGGTTCACATAGAGTGTACTGCCCTTGTCCAGACGGTAAAGTCCGTTCTCCTTGGGATAGAAGTGTTTTACTACCAGATTGAAAGGAAATATCTGCCCCCCATGAGTGTGGCCGCTCAATTGCAGATCAAAATGTCCCAGGGATTCATTCTCCACTGTGGGTCGATGTTTCAGCAAGATTGTGAATACTTGTGCGTTGGAACGAGCAAGTAAATCTTTTTCGCTTAGGTTGGCTGCAGTCTCTTCCTTATAACGCCTTCTGCCCACGGGATCATCCATTCCCACAATACGAAACAGATCTTCCAGGCCATACTCTTGATTCCGCAACAGCCTAAATCCCGCAGCCTTCAAAAACCCCTCACTTTGACGAATCCCTGCATAGAATTCATGATTGCCCATGACGGCGAATTTGCCCAATGGGGCCTTAATCTTGTCCAACATAGCTGCCAGGTTGTCGAACCTCTCCATCTGGGCATCCACGAGATCACCACTGCAGACCAGTACGTCCGGTTTAGCCCGTTCCAACAGCTTGATAATGCGGGACATTCTCCTCTCCCCCACCATCAGTCCCAAGTGTACATCAGATATTTGAGCAATGGTTAAGGTGTTCTTGCCGGCAGGCAGTTTTGTGGTGTGCAGCACAACCCGATCCAAGCGAATCTGCCAGGCACTAAATGCAGACCAAACTCCCAGAATGACAACACCAAGTGTTAAGAAGACGAAGCTATTCTTGCCAGTCCACACAAAACGGCTGGTGGCAGCTCCAGGAAAGAGAGCCAAAATCCGCATGCTCCCATTGAACACATCCAGGCAAATACTCATCCAGAAGAAAAAGAAGAGCAGTCCCATCCAGGTATAGGAAATATAGGCAAGATAGCGACTAGCCAGAGGCAGGCCGTGCCGATCGAGTAACCTTACTGCTATGGGCGCAACCACCATGGCCACCAAAAACAGCGCCATCACTAAACTGAGCCCAACCCCAGGCGACAGGGCAGACCTCGCCTTGAAGAACAAGTAGAGATGGACGGCGCCATAGACGGAAAGGAAGGTTATGAGAAAACGGACCATGGTCTTTTTCTTAACATGGTTTACTTTGTCTTTCCACTTGGAAAATGCTTAATCCTGGGAGAGAAACATCTTATAAGTGGAGACTGGTCTTTTGCTGCTTGGGGTTTATCTGGCAAATTTCAACGGCCTCAAACCACAGCCAGAGGAATTGGGTAACTGTGGTTCTTGAGTGGTTGGCAGGAAAGGGTACTAGACCTTACGCTGAGGTCTTGACACCCAAAGAGAGGATCCTTAGAATAGAAAGCCTGTTATAAAACTGCGCAGTCGGCATATTGACAGATAAATCAATAAAGAGAGGGAGTTCGCATGATCGAGGTTACTGAGAAAGCGACAGAGAAACTGAAGGAGTACCTGGAAGAGCGCGAGATCGAATCTGCAATTCGTATTTTTGTCTCCCAAGTTGGTTGAGGGGGCCCCTCATTGGGAATGGCTCTGGATTAGCCAAACGAGAAAGATCAGGTTGTCGAACTTGACGGTCTTACCTACCTTGTTGATACCACTTTAATGAATCAGGCTAAACCCATAAAGGTGGATTACATGGAAGAC
>JBFFBS010000060.1:0-17102 GCA_041560295.1 Syntrophobacteria bacterium
ACAATCCCTTGTTCATCTGTGCTCACACGTAGCCTGCTGCCATCTTCCACCTCGCCGGCCATGATCTTCTTGGCCAATGGTGTTTCCACCATTTTTTGAATCACCCTTTTTAAAGGACGAGCGCCATAAACCGGATCGTAGCCTCTCTCCGCCAGCAGTTTCTTGGCTTCATCGCTAAACTCCAACTCAATCCGCCGATCTTCAAGGCGTCCTTGGAGCCAGGCCACCTGGATATCAACAATTTGCGCCAACTGCTCTTGGGTTAAGGAGTGGAAAACCAGGGTCTCGTCCACCCGGTTGAGAAACTCAGGTCGGAAATGCTGGCGCAAGGCCTCCAGCACCCGCTGGCGCATGCGTTCATAACCCGCCTCGTCCGTACCAGGGGTATCTAAAATATATTGGCTGCCCACATTAGAGGTCATGATGATGATACAGTTCTTGAAATCCACGGTGCGTCCGTGGGAATCGGTGAGGCGGCCATCATCCATGATCTGCAGAAAGATACTGAACACATCGTGATGGGCCTTTTCGATCTCGTCAAAAAGAATGACCGAAAAAGGTTTCCGTCGCACCGCTTCAGTAAGCTGGCCACCTTCCTCGTAGCCCACATACCCGGGAGGAGCACCTATGAGGCGAGCCACCGTGTGCTTTTCCATATACTCGCTCATATCAATCCGCACCATGTTGTTTTCATCATCGAAAAGCTTTTCAGCCAGTGCCCGTGCAAGCTCGGTCTTTCCCACTCCCGTGGGACCGAGGAAGATAAACGTTCCAATGGGCCTATTAGGATCTTTAATCCCGGCACGAGATCTTAAGACCGCCTCGGCAACCGACTTTACCGCCTCATCTTGACCGACCACACGCTCGTGCAGTTGCTCTTCCAATTTCAGTAACTTCTCGCGTTCTCCCTCCATGAGTCGACTTACTGGAACGCCCGTCCACCGTGAGACGATTTCGGCTATTTCATCATCCGTGATCTCCTCTCGGAGTAACCGTCCAGTGCCTTGTTTGCCCACGAGCACATCCTCTTCTTCCTTGAGATTGTGCTCCAACTCAGGAAGGCGGCCGTGTTTGAGCTCGGCAGCTCTATTAAGATCATAGTTGCGCTCTGCTACGCTGATCTCATGGCGGATTTTGTCGATTTCCTCCCTGAGAGTTTGTACTTTCTGGATGGCACCTTTCTCGGCCTCCCATTGCGCCCTGAGCGCGTCCGCCTTGGTGCGGTGGTCGGCGAGCTCTTTTCGTAATGATTCCAATCTTTCCTGACTGGCTTTGTCCTTTTCTTTTTTCAGTGCGGCTTCCTCGATCTCCAACTGCATTACTCTCCGCGTCACCTCATCCAGTTCTGAGGGCATGGAATCCATTTCCGTGCGAATAGTTGCGCAGGCCTCGTCCACCAGATCAATGGCCTTGTCCGGTAAAAAACGATCGCTGATGTAGCGGTTGGATAGGACCGCCGCGGTGACCAAAGCGCTATCCTGGATTCTTACGCCATGGTGAATTTCATATCGTTCCTTGAGACCTCGCAAAATACTGATTGTGTCCTCCACTGATGGTTGATCCACCAGCACCGGTTGAAAACGCCGCTCAAGAGCAGCATCCTTCTCAATGTATTTGCGATACTCATCCAGAGTGGTAGCGCCAACGCAATGCAGCTCTCCCCGGGCCAACATTGGCTTCAACATGTTGCCCGCGTCCATGGAGCCTTCGGCTCGGCCCGCCCCGACGATGTTGTGAAGCTCATCGATGAAGAGAAGGATAGCGCCCTCACTCTCCTTGATTTCCTGCAACACCGCCTTGAGTCTTTCTTCAAATTCACCTCGAAACTTAGCACCTGCGACGAGAGCAGCCAGGTCCAGGGCAAAAATGGTCTTATCCTTGAGCCCTTCAGGTACATCGCCTTTGACAATGCGGTGAGCTAGTCCTTCAACGATGGCGGTTTTCCCAACACCGGGCTCACCGATGAGCACCGGGTTGTTCTTGGTCTTTCGGGACAATATGCGAATAACCCGTCTAATTTCACCGTCCCGACCGATAACCGGATCGAGTCGCCCTTTTTGCGCCTCTTTGACCAGATCGCGTCCATAGCGCTCCAAGGCCTCATAGGTTGACTCCGGTGTGGCGCTGGTCACCCGCTGGTGGCCTCTCACTTCGGTGAGCGCCTGCAAAAAACGATCGCGGCTGATGTTGAAATTCTTGAAGATCCGTCCGGCCTCTGTGGCCGTCCCCTCATCCATGAGTGCCAA
This sequence comes from Syntrophobacteria bacterium, assembly GCA_041560295.1. Classification (GTDB taxonomy): domain Bacteria; phylum Desulfobacterota; class Syntrophobacteria; order BM002; family BM002; genus BM002. Next base: position 2,247 of record JBFFBS010000060.1, read on the forward strand.
AGCCAGGTGTTCTACCGAAATATATTCGTCCTTTAGTCTCTTGGCTTCCTCTTCCGCCTTGATCAAAACCCGGTTGAGTCTCTGCGTTACATATATTTTCCCCGCCTCGGTTCCCGGCCCTGAGATGCTGGGACGTTTTTGCAGTTCGGCTTCCACCTCAGCCCTGAGGTTTTCAACCGGCACATCCATCTTATTGAAGAGACGAGGTACAAGACCCTCCGGCTGCTCTAACAATGCCAAAAGCAGGTGCTCGCCGTCCACCTCCTGGTGACCAAAACGCAAGGCTTTGCTCTGTGCCTCCTGCAATGCTTCTTGTGATTTTTGAGTTAATTTGTTCGGGTCCACGAAAAAACCTCCCTATGCATATTTACTATCTAATGGTCTTCTCAACCTCTCATCATGTCTGCTTGCGAAGCCAAGCAATCTCTCGCTCCAAATGGTCTATCTTATCGAGAAGATCCAGAATCACGCCAATCCCAGCCCAGTTTATGCCGAGATCCCTCCGGAGACGCATTATCCTCCAGATCCTGGGCACTGCCGTCTCCGGAAAGAGCAACTCCGGCTCTGATTCCTCAGGATCCACCAGCCCCCATTCAATGAGGTTTTCTACCATGTCGGGATGCAGCCGAGCCAACTTCGCCAACTCATCCGCAGTGAGTAAATTTCTCGATGCGGGCCGACTCTGGTATCGATAGTGTACTATCTGGTAGTGGATTGTACCCATTCTCTCTTTTCCCTCTACCCTTTCCGCGGATTAAAGGTGGATACTTTGGCCATTTCTGAAAACAATTCCTCTTCTCTCTTATTTAGATTCTTGGGAACCGCTACTTTTAGCCGGGCAAAAAGATCTCCCTTCTGCGAACCCTTCTTGGGAAGGCCTTTCCCGCGCAGCCGCAACTTTTGTCCACTTTGGCTACCAGCTGGAATCTTGAGGTTAACCGTACCATCCATTACCGGGACTTCTACCGTAGCCCCTAGGGCTGCTTCCCAGGGCGTCACCGGCACTTCAACCACGAGGTCGTGCCCTTCAACCCTGTAGCGCGGATGAGGCTCGATTTTCACCCTGAGGTAAAGATCCCCTGGCGGGCCGCCTCCCATGCCCTCGCCGCCTTTGCCACTCAGCCGGATGCGCGTTCCGTCGGTAACCCCGGGCGGAATCTTCACCTGTATATTTTGCACCGTAGGACGTACCTGACCCTGAGGGTCAATTTCGTGTCCCTGCAGCGTGATGGTCCTGTTCGCACCGTGATAGGCGTCTTCGAGGCTCACTTCAATCTCAGCCTCCTGGTCCTGGCCACGCATGACCCACGAGGCTTGCCTGGCTCTGGCGCCACCCCCACCGGCCATGTGGCCGCCGAAGAGCGTCTCGAAAAAATCGCTGAAGCCGCCGCCGAAATCAAATGCTTCTGCCCCCGGTCCTGTCTGAAAATCGAAATGGACATCCTCCCAGCCGGGCGGCGGCTTGAATTCCTGGCCGGACTGCCAGTCGGGGCCTAATTGATCGTAGAGCTTTCGTTTTTCAGGATCTTTCAGTACCTCGTGGGCCTCGTTGACCTGTTTGAACTTCTCCTCGGCCTCTTTATCCTTGTTGACGTCAGGGTGGTATTTGCGAGCCAGCTTGCGATAAGCCTTCTTGATCTCACCCTCGCTGGCATCCCGCCCAACGCCAAGGATTTCGTAATAGTCCTGAAATTTAACTGCCATTCACCTTCACCTCATTGCCCATAAGCCGGAAGCGGGATCACGGCAAGCATTCCCATGTTCCCTCTTGAGGCGTTTTGTTTGAGGGACGGCGATTCTGCCAATGCAACGCTTTTCGTGGTTATTTCTCCAGCAAATTAGCAAAATACACTATCTAGTGTAATATTGTCTTTTGCTAAAAAAATAAGAATTTATCTTACATTTTCAAGTGGGTGTTAAGAAAAAAACCTCTATTTTGCTTGATGCTATCAAACTTCTTCTATAATCCCACTCCACAACCACCACCCTTTCACCCTTTCCCTCTGGGTGTTATATTATATCTAGTGGGTCGGTAGGCTTTAAAGAATTCACCGGGAATTCTTTCGGAGAGGTATCTCCATTGTTACATTTGTTACATTGCAATGGTATGAGAGGTGGGTTCGCTCTGCTTTACCCACCGCAATCTCAAGCGTAGGTCGGGTGGTTTCCGCCTCGGTGGAGTTCACCCGACAACAATTTCAATCCTGCTTTTACGTCGGATCAACCCCGCTACAGCGGGACTGCCGCGGGAACGATCCGACCTACGGTGTTATGACTCGTAGGGTGAATTAAGGCCCAAAGCCGAATCCACCTTGCATTGCCCAGTACACAGGCCACCATTGACAAGAGCAAATGGTTACTTAGCTTATCTATAACTACTTTTAACTGCACAGGCAGGGAGGTTTTCTATGTATTCAGAAACAGTGATGGATCACTTCAAGAACCCCAGAAACGTGGGTGAGATGAAGGATGCAGATGGAGTCGGGGAAGTGGGCAATCCCATCTGTGGCGACATGATGAGCATCTACATCAAAGTGAAGGATGATTACATCGATGATATCAGTTTCCTCACCTTTGGCTGCGGTGCCGCCATTGCGGTCTCCAGCATTCTCACCGAAATGGCCAAGGGAAAAACCATTGATGAGGCTCAGAAGATAACCAACAAATCAGTAGCAGCGGCCCTCGAGGGACTTCCAAAAAACAAACTGCACTGCTCCAACCTTGGTGCCGATGCCCTGCAATTGGCCATCAGAGATTATCAGGATAAAAAGGCAGGTATAGTCAGAGAAGGGCCCAAGAGAAGCGACAAGCATGAGCACCATCATGGTGACGCCTGTTACTGCCCCTATTGTGATGTGGAGGCGGATGACAAAGCTCCGGTATGCACCAACTGCGGTCGTGAATTAGACGAGGCTCATTAGGGAGGTATTTCGGTGAGTATTTTAAATTTGGACCACCTTGCGGCGAATCCCCTCCTGCCAGAAGTGCAGGAGGCCATGATTAAAGCCATCAAAAAAAATTATGGTAATCCATCCAGTCAGCACCAGTTGGGAGACGAGGCAGCGGCTGCCTTGCAGCAGGCCAGGGAACAGGTGGCCAGACTGATTAACAGCCCGGTGCCAAAGGAAGTGGTTTTTACTTCCAGCGGCACGGAATCCGTCAATCATGCGGTCAAAGGGGTTGCATTTGCCAATGCAGAAAAGGGAAAACATATCGTCACCTCAAACATTGAGCACAATGCTGTTCTCAGGACCCTGAGGGCTCTAAAAATGATGGACTATAAGGTCACCTCTGTGCCGGTTGATGAATACGGCCTGATCAATCCCAGCGATGTGGCCGATGCCATCCGGGATGACACGATCCTGGTGACCATCATGCACAGCAACAATGAGATCGGAACCATCCAACCCATTGACGAGATCGGCCAGATCACCCAAGAGAGGAAGGTTATCTTCCACTGCGATGCGGTGGATTCGGTGGGTGTAGTCCCGATAGACGTTCAGACATTGGGAGTAAATCTACTCAGCTTTGCCGCCAACCAGTTCTATGGGCCTTCGGGAGTGGGAGGTCTGTATATCCGCAGAGGCACCAGAATCTGGCCTCTTTTGGATGGTGGCGTCCAAGAAAATAACAAGCGAGCCGGCACAGAGAATCTTATCGGTATCATAGGTATGGGCGTGGCTGCCGAGTTCGCTACGCGAGAGATGGAATTTCGGATCAAACATGCACGAAAGCTCAAGCAAAAGTTGATTGAAGGTTTGCAAAGTCGCATTGAGGATATCCTTATCAATGGACATCCGGAACTTTCCCTACCCAACCTGGTTTCCGCATCAGTTCAGTACATTGAGGGCGAAGGTATCGTCCTCATGCTTGATGAAGAGAATATCGCCGCTTCAACCAAATCTGCCTGTGCCGCCGGGGCCCTGCAAGCCTCTCACGTCCTGCTTTCCATCGGTCGTGATTTTGCTGACGCCCAGGGAACCCTGGTCATCACTTTTGGACGAGATACCACCGAGGCTGATATCGAACGATTTCTGGAGGTGCTGGAAGAGGCTGTTCAGACCCTGCGAAACATGTCTCCACTTTACGTAAAAGCCATGCAAGAAAAGGCAGAAGGGGCTGCCCTGAGTTAACAATCTTGAAACCCCACAAATCCCCTTTCGCTAGAGACTGTCCCGCGATTCACCGAACCCGTCATTCCGGACGAGTCCGCCTACGGCGGGCGAGATCCGTGGTTCGACAGACCGTTCGACAGGCTCACGGTCCTGAGCAAAGTCGAAGGACTCACCACCCTGAGCGAAGTCGAAGGGGTATCCAACTGGATCCCGGCTCGCGTCCCGCTTTGCGGTACTTGGCCGGGATGACGAATTGTGACACAGTCTCCCAGGGGAGGGGAAAGTGTATTTCCAAATGGATATTACCTAAATTCTAGTAGCGGTTCTCCCCTTCAACCTTAAGCGCAAATATGGTATGCTGCGGCATCACCTACCTAGAAAAGGTGCTGCTGGCAGACGAAGATGGAAGAAAGCATTAAGAAAGATCTTGAAAAACTTATCGGCCAGATACGATGTCCAAAGGATTTCATCTGCTATAAATCCGGATTAAAAGAGCTTTGCAAAGCTGAAGACATTGGCATGAAATCCTATCTCAAGTGTTTGGAAGAAAATCCAAGAGAATGTGTGTTCTCACAGGGCTATGCTGAAGCCCATTATTGCACCTGCCCTCTTCGCCGCCATATTGCGAAAAAAGAGGGCAAGTAACCAAGCCTAACGAGAACCCCTTAAAGTCATTCCCTATGACATTATCTTGGGTATCTGATGTCAGGATAGCTCAATTGCTACCTGAGGTTGGAGATTGATGACGAAATCCCTTATAGCCTGTCACGAGTGTGACTTGCTCCACCGGGTTCAGCCCTTGCCCGACGGAGGCGCGGCTCGGTGCGTGCGCTGCGATGCTCTTTTGTACTATCAGAAAAAAGACAGTCTCGATCGCACCCTGGCCCTGACCATTGCCGGACTCGTTCTCTTTATCGTTGCCAACACCTTCCCCTTTCTGGCCATGAAGAGTGGAGGTCTGGTGCGGGAGACCACCCTGATCACCGGGATAAAGGGGCTGTACCATCAGGGAATGGAGGCCCTGGCGCTGCTTGTTTTGCTGACCAGCATTCTGGTGCCCTTTGTTCAAATTGCAGGCATGCTCTACGTCCTGGTACCGCTCAAGGTAAACCGGGTACCCCGAAACCTCGCCTTGGTCTACCGCTTCCTCCGCAGTATGCAGCCCTGGAGTATGATGGAGGTTTTCATGCTCGGCATTCTGGTCTCCTACGTCAAACTTGGCAAGATGGCAAAGATCGTTCCGGGCTTAGCCATCTACTCCTTTGTCGTGCTGATATTTGTCTTGGCAGGCGCTGCGGCATCTCTGGATCCGCGGATTGTCTGGGACAGGCTGGGAGAGAGTTGATGAACCACAATTCCTTGACTGCAGCTAGCGCCTCCTTGCTGAGTTGCCACAGCTGCAATCTCCTCTCGAAGATGAGTGGCTCCCATGGCCACTCTCGTGCACTCTGTCCACGCTGTGGGGCACCTTTGCATCAACGCAAGACCAACAGCCTGACACGCACCTGGGCTCTTACCATAGCCGCTTTTATCTTTTACATACCAGCAAACGTACTTCCCATTACCGTTGTTACCTCTTTGGGCAAAACCCAGGCCGATACCATTATGAGTGGGGTAATCTATTTCGTGCAAACCGGTATGTGGCCGATAGCGCTGGTGATTTTCGTTGCAAGTGTAGCCGTGCCGTTACTAAAGCTCTTTGCTCTTGCCTTTTTATTGATTTCGGTTCAGCGGAAATCGCTATGGCGACCAGAAGATCGAACCCGTCTCTATCGCATTGCCGAAGCTGTTGGTCGCTGGTCCATGGTGGATATTTTCGTGGTTACTATTTTGGTTGCTCTGGTGAAACTTGGCGGCCTGGCAACAATCGACGCCGGGCCGGCTGCTACTTATTTTGCGGCGGTGGTGGTGACCACCATGTTTGCCGCCATGAGCTTCGACCCCAGGCTCATCTGGGATGTAATGGAGTAGAGGTATGGTTGAGCAAAACACGAGTGAGTCAAGATTCAAGGATGCACCCGAGGCTGTTGTCAAGATGAAGAAGCAATTTTCCATTGTCTGGCTGGTGCCGCTGGTTGCTCTTCTGATCGGAGGCTGGCTCGCCTTCAAAGCGATCTCGGAAAAGGGCCCGACTATCACCATAACCTTTAAGACCGCCGAAGGGCTGGAAGCCGGTAAGACCAAAATAAAATACAAGGATGTGGAGGTCGGCCAGGTGGAATCCATCGATTTAAGTGAGGATGGCTCCCACGTCATTGTAACGGCACAACTCAGAAAAAGCTCAGAGCGCCATCTCACCGAGAACACCCGGTTTTGGGTGGAGCGCGCCCGGGTCGGCGCCGGCGGAGCCGCCGGGCTCGGAACCCTCTTTGCGGGTGCCTATATCGGCGCCGATATCGGCAAACCTGGTGGGAAGCCGGCCCGATCGTTTACAGGGCTGGAGGTACCCCCCGTGGTTACCACAGGTCTGCCCGGACGCCATTTCAAGCTGCAGGCGCAAAGACTTGGTTCAATCCAGGTTGGCTCGCCCATCTATTACCGGCAGTTCAAGGTAGGACAGGTTGTGGCCTACGAAATGGTAGAAGACGGAACCGCTGTAGATTTCCGGATCTTTATTCATGAGCCGTATCATGAGTTTGTTCGACAAAATAGGCGATTCTGGAATGCTTCGGGGCTGGATGTGGTCGTTGATGCCAGCGGTATTAGCGTCAACACCGAGTCCTTTTTGACCATGATGATCGGGGGAGTCGCCTTCGATACCCCGGCCGATGTTGAGCACGGAGCTGCTGCTGAAGAGGGTTTTACCTTTAAGTTGTACGATAGCCGCGAGAAAATTTTTGAAAAGGCCTATGTGCAGAAGACCAAGTGGCTCCTGTACTTCGATGGTTCGGTCAGGGGTCTGAACGTGGGGGCGCCGGTGCAATTACAAGGCATTAAAATAGGAGAGGTTACCGATATAACCTTGGAATTCGATTGGGAAAAGCTTGCCTTTCGAATTCCGGTCATAATCGAGCTGGAAGCGGGAAGGATACAATTTGTTGGAAAGCAAACAATGGACAGGCTGCGTGGGATGGATATCCTGGTGGAGAAGGGTCTTAGGGCCCAGCTTCAGACGGGGAGCCTTTTGACCGGGCAACTATTAGTTAGCCTGGACATCCATGAAGATGCACCTCCTGCAAAGGTCAACTGGGAAGGGATATATCCTGAGCTGCCCACCATACCAACGGCTATGGAAGAGATAACCGGTGGCGTGACTCGTATCGTTGAGAAGCTGGACACCATCCCCCTGGAGCAGATCGGCCAAGATCTCCAGAAGTCAATGGCCAACCTGAGTAAGACCACGGCAGAGTTGGAAAAGCTGGTGCAAAAACTCGATGCCAATGTTGCCCCTGCCGCCACCGACACCTTGAAACAGGCTCAGACGACGCTGATTAAGGTGGACCGGCTTTTGAACGCAGACTCTCCCACCGGTCACGAACTGAAGCGCGCCCTGGCAGAACTCGCCGATGCGGCGCGAAATATCAGCATCTTGATGGATTACCTAGAACGACATCCGGATTCCGTGATTTTCGGAAAGGAACAGAGCAATGAAAAATAGAGCACGCTTTGGGAACATAGGTTGGGCATTCTTGCTTCTGGTCTTTCTTCTTGCTGCTTGCAGCAGCACGCCTCCTGTGGCCTATTATACCCTGAACACCTTGCCCGAGAGGCAACAGGAGATTCCTGCAGCGGTGATGGATGATACCATTGCCATCGGCGTCGGCCCGGTGGAGTTTCCCAAGTTTCTCGACAGGCCGCAAATCGTCACCCGAAAAAGCCAAAACCAGATCGAGGTATCCGAATTCCATCGATGGGCTGGCTCCTTTCCAGGAGATTTCTCCCGAGTTCTGGCGAAAAACATTTCCATTCTCCTGCCCACGGATCGAGTGGCCGTGTATCCCTGGGGAGAACAATTCTCCCCCACCTATCAGGTAAAGCTGGAGGTGGAACAGTTCGACGGTCAATTGGGCGAGGGCGTTGTGCTGGACGTCACCTGGATGGTGACCGACCAGGAAGGAACAAATAAGCTGGTGGTGCGAAAAGCCCGTATAGAAGAGGCCGCGTCAGATAAGACTTACGAAGCATTGGTTGAGGCCAAGAGCAACGGTCTGGCCACCCTGAGCCGGACAATAGTCGAGGAAATAAGAAAACTGGGGACACCCTAATATTGTAGACCCGCATTGGGTATCCAACATTAAAATAAATAAAGGTCTGAGCAATGAGGATGTTTATTGCCGGACAATGGACTGAAGCCCAAGATACCATTGAAGTGCTCAACCCCTTCGATGGCAGCCTCGTGGATACCGTACCTCATGCCGGCCCCAAGGAGGTGGACCAGGCACTTGAGAGCGCCGCCAGAGGCGCGCGGATCATGGCCGAACTGCCTGCCTATGAACGCTATAGCATCCTCACCAAGACTGCCGGCCTGCTCAGGGAGAAGCAGGAAAATTTTGCTCTTCTTATCTCCAAGGAATCGGGCAAAGCCCTGTGGGAATCCAGATTCGAGGTCGTCCGGGCCGCAGAAACCATAGAACTATCTGCTGAAGAGGCAAAAAGAATCCGCGGGGAGACCATCCCTCTTGATGCGGCCTCAGGGGGACAGGGAAAGTTTGGCTTTACCCTCAGGGTGCCATGCGGTGTGGTGGTTGCCATCAGCCCGTTCAACTTCCCCCTGAACCTCCTTTGCCACAAAGTCGGACCTGCCTTGGCGGCCGGCAACGCGGTGGTCGCCAAACCCCCCACCGATACCCCGCTCTCCGCTCTCCGCTTCACTGAATTGCTCCTGGAGGCTGGTCTGCCCCCCGATGGTATCCAGTGCGTTACCGGACCTGGCGGTTCAGTTGGCGAGCAACTCTGTGCGGATCCTCGGGTTCGAAAAATCTCCTTTACGGGTAGCCCCAGCGTGGGTGAAAGAATTTGCCAGGTTGCAGGCATCAAGAAAGTCACCATGGAGCTGGGGTCCAACTCGCCCTTAATAATCATGCCAGATGCCGATCTTGAGCAGGTTGCCCGGGCCACGGCTGCCACCGGCTACGCCCTCGCCGGACAGGTATGTATCTCAACCCAGAGAGTGCTGGTCAATGATCAAGTTTACGAAGACTTCCTCGATGTGCTCCGACCTGAGGTTGAATCCATTGTCACCGGCAATCCCCTGGAGGAGCAAACCAAGATGGGGCCAATGATCAGGGAGTCTGATGCCATCCGGGTGGAAGGCTGGATCAACGAGGCGCTCAGCAGCGGGGCCAGATTGATTACCGGCGGCAGTCGCCACGGAAACCTTGTTTCCCCTACAGTGGTAGCCGACGTGGATGCCAAGGAAAGAATTTCTTGCGACGAACTCTTCGGCCCGGCCGTGGCAGTCACTCACTTCAACGACATAGATCAGGCCATTGCTCTGGCCAATGACTCCAGGTATGGTCTCAGTGCCGGGATCTTTACTCGCAATCTGGATTGGGCCATGAAGTTCATTCGTGAAGTACACAGCGGCAATCTCATGGTCAACTGGGGGCCGCAGTGGCGGGTTGATCTCATGCCGTATGGGGGACTGAAACAGAGTGGGTTTGGTAAGGAGGGTCCTCGCTACGCTGTTGAAGAGATGACCGAACGAAAGATGGTGGTGTTTCATTGACTGAGGTTTCAGTGTTCAGTTTTCAGGTTTTTGTTTTTCTTCCCTGACACCTGAAACCTGGAGATTTGTCCTTCGGACTCCCACCCTGCGGGTGGGTTCCCGGTTTCTCCTTCGGAGCTCACGCCCTCCGGGCGGCGCCCAGTTTGCTGCCCAAGGTGTTACGGCAGTATGAGTACTCCTGCTCGCCCCATTGTTCTCACCTGAGGAAGCGAACACCCATCTTGTGCAAGCTCTTCTCATCATTAGCATTAGTCTCATAGGACCACACAACTTCAGAAGGCACTTCCAAAGAGAACCCATCAGAAAATTTGATTGTCAAATCAATGCTTTCCCTTGGTTTTAGTGGCTGCTTGCAACAGATGAGAGCACCATCTCCACTAAGGTTTCTAGCTTGTCCTGACATGGTACCTTGAGAGGTTACCACCGTGACAGGGCATTCAAGGAGGTGTCTAATGAATTTCCTTCTCTCCCCTTGCATATACTCCCCGTACTTTTGACACGGATTTTTGGATGTAGAGCGTGACAGTGGAGAAGATAAAGATCGAATCCCAATGAGAGAGACTTTTCAGACATCAAACGTATCGATCATCTTTCTTCTTTCTGGGTAAGGACATTGATCCAATTCTGAAGTCAGGCGTGCTTCGTGTGTAGGCATTTCTCGAACTGGATATTTACAGAGGAAGATTCCATCCACGTCCCTGAAGTCGCTTTTCCCTGTAGAAATCTCGGAAGGTTTGGCCATTATCTTTGCTTTTGCATATGGGCAGCGTTCATCGCTAGCAGGGAATGTACCGGCAAGGCAGTACTTTCGTACGAACCCTAGGTCCTCAGACTCCGTCTTGGGCCACTTTCTCATTTTCATCATCCTTTCTGGGCAGCCTTGTTAAGGGGCTACCACGAGATCATACAGAATGATTTAGTGAGTATCCTTCTTGTATCTTGATATGTTCAAAGGATGTTTGGACTCAGTATGCAATTTTTCCATAATAGCCAGTCTGTGGCACATATCACAGAGAAAGTAAGATCCCCACGGGATGAAATACTCTCTTCTGCCTTGCTCCACGTGAGAGTACCTGGCTTCACAATTGGCACACTGTGTCTGAGAGTCAGTTTTCACTTTGAATTAACCTTCCTCTCAGCGGATTCATCGCAGTCAGGACAGCATGAAATCAATATGCTTTGTGGATATTCGCTCGCGTGGGGAATGCAGTATAAGCTCAAGCCGACGCAGATTTGTTGATGGGGTCAAGGTGAATATTAGTCTTCTTCCGTGTACAATTTCCGAATATGATTTTGGTCTATAAAAGCGAGTAGTTCTTCCGGACGTTCATTCTTGTTGACTTGATAGATCCACGTCTTGTTACCCTCTACCACCCTTGCATTCTTATAGGTTAACTCTGTGCCGTCTCTCAGGATTACTGTAATTTTCCTGCCCATATGAATACCAAGAGCACCCCTAAACGAACTCAATAAGATCCGTCGAGAAATGTCCCATTAAATTTATAAGACTTTAGAGTCTCAAGGCTGCCCAAAGAACTGCCTGTAAAAGGTTGGGGGCATTAATCTTTTCGAGAATTGAGCCTGTTTCCACCCTGACAGCTTGAGTGCTCATGCAGAGTTGCTCTGCAATTTTTTCTTCTGCTGTCCCTACAGCAAGCAGGGCAAGTATTTTAATCTGGTCATCATTGAGCGTGTTCACTGTGTGCTCTACCATTATCTCATGTCCGATTCACAGCAGAAGAATCAAGCATACTTCGTAAAGGTGAATACCTGAGGCACTAGCCTGGAGACTGCTCCACTTCTTTAATGGCAGCTCTATAAAGTTTCAGCAGATTCTTCTTGTTTTGGTCCATGATGCGGCTGATCTTCCCGAAATGAGTTGTCAAGAGATCACCAGCTTCATGCCAGGTTCCCTTCAAATGTCGAGGAGATCGGTTCATATCATGTATCTTCCGCTTGAATAAATCGATCATCACCCTGTCCGACATCTGACGGACATCCCTTAAATGAAATTCTGCATCACTTTTTCTCATGGCTTGAGCCCTCACTAGTCAGTTAATGAACAATGAAAAAGCTCATAATCTAGAGTTGCGCGAGCCTAGAGCTGAAGCTCGACTCCTGATATGCCGCATTACTAGTATACACACACAGGTGTGGTTGGTAGGAAAAAAGATTATGGTAAATGTCATTACAGATGAGTGATATAAAATCACTAATCCTGGAGGGATTGCAGGTAGGACCTAAAATTGACCTTCTTGTTCTTTATGCCCAGCTTGCTCCTAATGTGAAATCTGTGCGTACGGACGGTGTTCTCTGACGCGTTTAGTAACGCTCCGATTTCTTTAGAGGTTTTGCCATCTTTGATCAGGCTAGCAACCTGAATTTCTGTTGGGGTAAGACTCAAAAATCTTGATGACAGCTTGGTGACAAATGGGGAGACGATCTCTTTCATGTTTGATTCCAAAATGCCAACCAGGGTCATTTCATCGGTATGTAACCTGCTGTTTTTCAACTTTTCAACGTAAGGCATCACCAGTTCTTTGACATTGGCAAGGAGTCTTTCCTCAAGATCCGCTTTGTCGTTCTCTCTTTGTTTTAACAGAACCTTTAGTGCGGCGTTGACTTCTTCGAGATGACGTGATTTCTCAACCAGTTCAGCCTCGCTCCTACGAACTGCTTCCTCTGCGCGTTTTCGATCGGTGATATCTCGGATTAAGATAATAGAAGCGGCTTCCCCCTTCCAAGCGCTTCTTGCACTTGACAGCTCTGCCGGAAAGATCTCTTTGCTCTTCCGGACAAGCTTGGTCTCGTATTGGCTCGGCACATTCTTTCCCGCAAGTCTTCTCTTGTACCTGTCGGCTACTTTTTTGACTTCGTCAGGTGCTACCAACTCATGCAAACCGATTTTCAGCAATTCAGTTACACTGTAACCGGTAATCTCCGCGGCCCGCTTGTTGGCGTATAAATTTACTCCTTCTTTACCAGCGGCTATAAGAATGCCGTCATTGGCGTTTTCTACCAGAGCCCTGAAGTTTTCCTCGCTCTCACGCAGCACCTCCTCCATCTCCACCAGATCGGACACGTCACGAATAGCCTCTATTACGTGGGTGACATTGCCGTTCTCATCTTTAAGAGGCGACAGAAGTATGTCAACCCAGGCCTTAGGGCCATCTTGTCGCAAGTGCTGATGACGAAAGTTTTCGGGCTTACCAGTCTCAAACACCTCACGCAGCAGGCAGTCTTCACCTTTCCTGTCGCAGGGCTCGTTGTATCCGTGGGAGATTGCATAGCAACGGCGCCCGATTACCTCATCGTACTCAAGACCGGTGGTAACCAGCAGGGTATTGTTCGCGTCAGTGATTCGATAGCCACGGTCAATAACGAGGATGCCTTCGTGCATATTAAAGAGTAGCGAACGGAAATAGTGCTCACTTTCCCGCAGCGCCTGCTCTGACCGCTTGCGCTTGCTGACATCACGAAGAATCACAATGTTGCCAACAGGGTTTTTGTCTTGATCATGAAAAACAGATGAACTGAGTTGTATGTCAAGAATCCTCCCATCTTTCGTCAAACGTCTGGTTTCAAATGACTGAATTCTTTCTCCCCTTAGCATTCGGGCTATAGCAGCCCTTGTCTCCGGCCAATTCTCATCAGGAACAAATTCTATGTTTTTGCCGAGCAACTCCCGAGATGACCACCCGAAGGTCTCCTCAAAAGCGGGGTTGATGTAGGTCGTTCTTCCTTTCATATCATAGACCACAATGGGATCCGGAGATGCTTCCAGTAACCGCTGCAGTCTTTCTTCGTTTGCGCGCAAAGCCTCTTCGGCTATTTTGCGCTCTGTTATGTCGAAAAAGACCCCGCTTACATAATCAATCTCCCCCTTATCGTCACATATTATCCTTGCCCTTTCTTGTATCCACAGGATACCCCCGCTCTTGGCCTTGATCCTGTATTCTCGCATGTATGACTTATCCGTCTTCAAAGCCTCGATGAACGTTTCCCGTGCACCTGCGATGTCTTCTTCGACAACTATGTCGGACCACTTTATCCTCCTGGAATTAAATTCTTGCATGCTGTGGCCGGTCAATACTTCAACCTTGTCATCAAAAAAATCGACTGACCAATCTTTATATCCCCTATAGACAACGCTGGGAACATTCTCGACTAATAGCCTGTACTTCTCTTCGCTCTGCCGCAGTTTTTCCTCTGCTTGCTTGCGCTCAGTTACATCGCGAAAGCTCCAAACTCTGCCAATTATATCCTCCCCCTTTCTTTGTGGCTGAGAGTACCTCTCAAGAATTTTCCCATCTTTAAATTCGAGGGTATCGTAGCTCTCCGTCTCGGGTCGGCTGTACAATTCGTTCACTTTTGCAAGAAAAGCTTCTGGATCTTTCAATTGGTCTAGAACGAATGCCAATGCCTGGCTGTCGTCCTTCGAGGAAATAATCGAATCGGGGATACCCCATATATCAACAAACTTCTGATTAAAACTCACTATGTTCCCCTGTCTGTCTACCACAAGTATGCCATCGGCAGTCGATTCCAGTGTCGAACTGAGTAGAGACAATGAATTGTGCAGCTCATCTTCCGCCCGCTTGCGCTCGCTGATGTCCCGCACTATGCTGACCACGCCGACTCGACGCCCTGAATCATCTACTATCTCTGAAACGTTGTGCTCAGTGAAAAAAATACTTCCATCTTTCCGCCGCATACGATACTCACAACGATACACTCCATCCTTGTCTAAGGCGAGAAAGAGTTCTTGGCCGAATTCTTGGTACATTACCTTGTCCACATGCAAGAAATTAGTATTACGCCCAAGCGTTTCTTCCTCACTGTAGCCAAAAACGCTTTCCACAGCTGGATTGACTTTTAAAATAATGCGGCTATGCGGTTCAATTACTAAAATTGCCTCATCCAGACTGGCAAATGTCTTTTCCAGCAATTGGTGAGACTCGTGCAACGCCCTCTCCATGCGTTTGAGCTCTTTTATTTTCTCCTCAAGTAGCTTGTTTGCTTCCACCAATTGGGCAGTACGCTTCTCCACCCTTCGTTCCAACCCATCATGAG
>JBFFBS010000061.1:0-17074 GCA_041560295.1 Syntrophobacteria bacterium
GAGGTCACCGTATCTTGGAAGGAGATCAAGGCGCTGGAGGCTGCGGTCTTGATGCCCACAAACACTGCTACCCCCAAAGCCACGCCAAGAAGGCATAGAAAAGCACGGCCTTTATAGCTTATCAAGTGCCTAAGACAAAACCAACGCCACAACCTTAGCATGCAACCTCCTGGCAATACTTAAAGCTCTTTGCAGATACGGAGTTCGAAGTGCTAACCGCGATTGGCAAATCCTAAATTCGAATATCGAAATCCGAAACAAATTAAAATGCTCAAAATCCTAATGACCAAAACAATTAAACCAACTTTAATCTGATTTGTTTTGAACATTCGAACATTAGGATTTCGGATTTGTTTCGTGCTTCGTGCTTCTGATTTCGGATTTCCTCAGCTCCCATGTCCATATTCGAAGCGCAAGCTTCTTCAGCAGATTGGGGTCATGTCTCCTGCTGAGCTGTCTCCTCGGAGCTGAGGCTGCCGTCTCTCATATACAGTGTCCTGGTGGCATAGGAGGCGGCTTCGCTGCTATGAGTAGCCAGGACAAAAGTGGTGCTATGTTGCTCGCCAAGTCTGGCCATTGTCTCCATTACCTGATGGCCAGTGCGCGAGTCCAGATTACCGGTAGGTTCATCCGCCAATACCAGTTGCGGCTGATTGATCAGAGCCCTGGCAATAGCCACCCGTTGCATTTCGCCGCCGGAAATCTCGTGTGGATAATGAGTTTGGCGCTCCACAAGGCCCACATCGCTGAGAAGTTCATGCACTCGAGCTTGAATCTCACTCTCTGATTTTCCTTGAAGGCTATAGGGGAGAGCCACGTTTTCAGCAACAGTAAGGATAGGTATTAAATTGAAAAACTGGAAAATAATCCCCACCTGGTCGCGGCGATAGCGGGTCAAGTCCGCGTCAGCCAGTTGGGATATTTCCTCTCCATTCACGCTGATCGTACCACTATCGGGCCGATCGAGCCCGCCGATCAAGCCCAAAAGGGTGGTCTTGCCACAACCACTCTTGCCCCTGATAGCCACAAATTCACCGGGTTGAATGGTAAGTGAAACGTCATTTACGGCCACAATGCGCTGTTGGCCCAACGTGTAGGTTTTAGTAACTGAATCCAGCTCAATCATTGGACTGCTTGCTTTCTCCTATGCTCAGTCTATGTCTTGTCGCATAGAGCATAGCGCATAGAGCATAGCGTGAAAAGAGACAAGATGGTTCATTGACGCTCTGCGCTTCGCACCCTAACATAAAAATGCAAAGTCAATGAGATTAACCCGTTCGGGGAGCGATTTGATTGCTGTGCCTGCAAGATCGAATCCTTGCTGGACTCCATCAAGCACGGCAGAGTCGCTGCTGGCTACAACGCCCTCGGAACCTATGAGACGACTCTCGGGCACCTTTAGGGCCTCGGCATTCCCAACTAGATTCCAACTTTTCAACGCAGCGCGGAGCACAGCCGCGAGTTCACCGCTCTGGCGAATCGGTGCATCCAAGAAAAAATGTGTTTCTTTAGGGGCATATTTATGGAGGACTTGAAAAAGGCTGTCTATTGCCTCATGGGTCAGAGAAGAGATACGATACCGGTGGGAAATGCCGGCCACATCACGAATCAAACCGTCATTGGCAGCAATTAATGGTCGATCCGCAAACCTGCTCTCTGTGGTAATTATGACATTGTGCCCATCCACCAGCAGCTTGCGATCAACCAGCTTTTCAGGGCCTACAAGACGCTTCCGTCTTTGCTTCGCCTCCTCCCGAGCAAAAACACCTCGATGCAGAACTTCCCGGTGGAGTCGATCCAGATTGTATCGATTACCAACCAACTGGAGGCTAGCGCTGCGGGGATAGCTTCGGTCCAAGAGATAAAGGAAATCCACCGCTGCAGTTCTGAGTGTCTCTTGGTTCAATTCGGACATTTTCGAGTTTGTCGTGCGTAACCATGTAGCATAGGCAAGTGCAGCAAATCCGAAATTCGAAGCACGAAGCACGAAACAAATTCAAAATTCGAATTTACAAATGTTCAAAACATTAGACTCCATTAAACTGAAGTTTTGGCCATTGGGATTTTGGCCATTGGGATTTGTTTCGGATTTCGAATTTAGATATTCGGATTTAATGGAGATGCATACCTCAATTTACCTAGCTATAGATCTTGGTCAGCGAGTTGTTTGAATAACTCTTCCTGTTCCGGGTTCAGGGATTTGGGCAATGTAACGATAATCTTTACGTACAGATCACCTCTGCCTGTCTTATTGAACCGATGGGCGCCATGACCCTTGATCCGCAGTTGGGTGTGGCTCTGAGTTCCTGGGGGCACTTTGAGACTGAGCGTCTTGTTATCAAGAGTGGGGACTTCTAGCTGTGTACCCAAAACCGCCTGAGTGAGAGTGATCTCCCGACTTATGATGAGGTTGTCGCCTTTACGGTCGAAGACCGGGTGAGGCGCAATCTGAATCTTGATCAGTAAGTCACCCGCGGGTCCTCCCCAGGCACCTTGTTGTCCTTT
This sequence comes from Syntrophobacteria bacterium, assembly GCA_041560295.1. Lineage (GTDB taxonomy): Bacteria > Desulfobacterota > Syntrophobacteria > BM002 > BM002 > BM002. The sequence goes on from JBFFBS010000061.1 coordinate 2,506, forward strand.
TCCGGCAATGCGAAGCTTCTTGCCGGAAGAGATTCCAGGTGGGATTTTCACGGTGACTCGCTCCACCCCGGCGCCTTTGTTGAAACCTGCCACTTTTGACCCACCAAAAACAGCCTCTTTCAAGCTCACCTGCATGTCCATAACCAAATCGGTGCCCTTTTGGGGCTGCTGGGCAGCGCGGCCGAAAGGACCGCCAGAATGATACCCCCCCCCACCTCTTCCGAAGGGTCGTCTTCCACCCATTCCTCCGAAAATGCGGCCCAATACATCCTCTGAGCCGAAGCCGAATTCCCTGAACACCTGGCCGAAATCGAAGTTACTAAAAATGTCTTCCTGGCTAAAACGCTGTTGAAAACCCTCAGCTCCAAACATGTCGTACTGTTTGCGCTTTTCCTTATCGCTGAGCACAGCATACGCTTCATTGACCTCTTTGAAGCGCTCCTCTGCCTGCTTGTCCCCTTGGTTTTGGTCGGGGTGGTATTTCAAGGCCAGCTTACGATAGGCTTTTTTGAGGGCATCGTCACTGACATCCCTGCTCACACCAAGGATTTTGTAGTAGTCTTTGCCTGCCATTATCTATTCTCGAATTTAAGTAAGTTTTCCGCTTTCAAAGAACCGCAAGCCTTCATTTTATCAAGGCTTGCTACCGGTTGGCAAGAGCAGCGTAGTTGAACTAGGAACTAAGAACTAGGGACTAGGCACTGAAGGGAACCCACTTTGCGGAGCAGTTGGTGCCTAGTGCCTACTTCCTAGTGCCTAGTTTCTATTACTGCCGTAAGTTGCTCACTAGATTGAGGAGAGAAACTTCAAGATGGCAGCGTTAGTTTTGAAGGCATTCTCCACCATCACCATGTGGCCTGCCCCCTCTATGATCCTCAAGGTGGCTCGCTGGAGATTATCGGCGAGGTAGTGGGAGTATTTGGGAGGTGTCATAATGTCTTCACTGCCGCAGACTACAAGGGCAGGATGTTTGATTCTGCTGATCTTGCTCAGTCTATCAAACTCATTGCAAGCCTTGAAATCATCCCGCATGACTTCCGGCTGCTCAGTAAGCAGCTGCTCCAAACCCCATTTGACGACTTTATCCGAGGTGCCAGGCCCGTAGCACCGCTGCACCAACTGCTCTACCGTGACCTCAAAATCAACTTCTATTCCTTGGAAAATTTCGGAGCTAACCCTGAGCCGTGCCCCGCTGCCAATGAGTATCAACCCATCCAACTCCTCAGGGTATTCGATAGCCGCCTCAATAACCACTGCACCGCCCATGGAATGTCCGGCAAGAATGGGGCCGTTCAATTCCAACCGTTGTAAGAAGAGTACGAGCCAACGGCTATATTCAGCAATTGTGTTGCAGCCTGCGCCATGACTTTGACCATGGCCCGGAAGGTCCAGACAGATGGTGTTTACTCCACGATCCAGACCTCTCCGTTGGTTCTGCCAGACCATACCATTGCCACCGGCTCCGTGGACAAAGACAATGCTACGCCTCTCAGGGGCTACTCCGTTGACTCCGGTCAGGTAGTGAATTTCTCGTCCGTCGACTTCTATAGTTGGCATGTCTAACTCTAAAAACGCATAGCGCAAAGCGCATGGAGCATAGCGTAACAAAATCAGATGCTATGCGCCTAGCGCTATGCGCTATGCAGCAGTTTTAAGCTTCTTTGTCTCTATCCCTTCTCTGACCAGTTCACCTGGTTCTAATCCTAACTTTTCTCCAGCTTCCGCAGTTCTTCGGCACGCAGCTCTTTGCGCAGCACCTTACCTACCATGGTCTTGGGTAACTCCTCGCGAAACTCCACCAAACGGGGAACCTTGTAGGCAGCGAGTTTTTCCTTACAGTGGGCAATGACCTCTTCCTCGGTAAGAGTTTCTCCGGGTTTGAGCACCACAAAAACCTTGACGGTCTCGCCCCGGTATTCATCCGGGACACCAATGGTTACCGCATCGGCAATCTTAGGATGTTCATAGAGGACTTCATCAATATCTCTCGGATAGATGTTGAAACCACCGGCAATGATCATGTCTTTCTTGCGGTCGACGATGAAAACATAACCATCTTCATCAATGTGAGCAATGTCTCCAGTATAGAGCCAGCCATCCTTGAGGGTCTCGGCGGTTTCTTCCGGCATATTCCAATAGCCCTTCATGACTTGCGGGCCTTTGATCGCCAGTTCCCCAGTCTGCCCCACCTGCTCCTCTTTTGTGCCGGTCTCTAGATCCATGATCCGGACGTCTGTGGAGGGGAGGGCAATACCAATGCTGCCCGCCTTGCGTTTACTTTTAACTGGATTCACGTGGGTCACGGGCGACGACTCGGTGAGGCCATAGCCCTCCAGGATTACGCTGCCGGTCAACTCTTCAAAGCGGTTCATGATCTCCACTGGCAGGGGAGCGGAACCGCTGACCACATAGTTGATGGAGGAGAGATCGTATTTAGAGATCTCGGGATAATTGACCATGGCGGTGAGTATGGTTGGCACCAGAATCGCAATGGTCGGCCTCGTCTTGGTGATGGTCTTGAGAAAATCTTTGATTTCGAACTTAGGTACCAGGGTCATGGTGCAGCCCATGCAAATAGGCCAGTTCATGACCGCAGTCATCCCGAGAACGTGGAATATGGGGACCACACAGAGGAAGCGCTCATGGCCGCGTCTTAGGTCCGTCAACCAAGCAGTAATCTGAGCCACGTTGACCGCCAGATTACTGTGAGTGAGCATCACCCCCTTTGCAACCCCGGTGGTGCCACCGGTATACTGCAGTAGGGCCACTTCAGCCATATCCAATTCTGGTCGGGGTGGATTGCCAGGGCTACTCTTCACCAGTTCTTTAAACGAGTGGATGGAACCGGAGTAGGGAACTTTCATATTAAGCTTCTGCTTCTTAGCCTTGAGGGGGTAGAGCAAATTGAGAGGAAAGGGAAGGTAATCCCGGATACTCGTGATAACGAGGTGCTCCACCTGGGTCTCTTTCCAGACCTTGTCGATACGTGGAAACAGATGATCCAGACCAACCAGCACTTTGACCCCAGCATCGTTGAACTGATGGATCATCTCCCGTTCCACGTACATAGGATTGGTCATTACCGCCACGCCACCAATACTGAGAACAGCATAATAGGTGATGACGGTTTGCGGACAATTGGGGAGCATAATAGCTACCCTGTCCCCGGGCTTTACCCCCAATCCACTGAGAGAGGCGGCAAACCTGCTGACCTGATCAGCCAACTGCTGGTAGGTGAGTTGGGCCCCTACGAACTCGGTGGCTGTAACCTGAGGAAAGTCTCGAGCTGCTTTCTCTAATTGTCTGGGTAATGGGTCATCGGGTGGATCAATTGCAGAAGGAACACCCTTGTCATAACACCGGTGCCAGGTCTTTTCCATGGCTATACCTCCCTGAAATTTTTTGTCGTAGAGATCTCAGACCCGCCCGCCTCGCCTGAAGGCGAAGCCGATGGCGGGCAGGAAAAGCAGAGATAGCATAGTAATGACGACAAGCGTTCTGATTTACCTGACGTGGACGGTTTGTACTGCGGACAAGCTACCACATATTGAGGGAAAACGTCGAGCGATTACTTCAAGTTTAAAGACAGGTCGATTGGCATTGCCCACCCAACCCTGTTACTTCTAAAATTGAAAATTCGAAACAAATACCGAGTAACAGATGTGGGATGTGTGATATGTGATGTGAGATTAGGCATCTCTTTGGGGATTCAGTATCTCACATCCCAGATCTCACATCTCACATCCAGTTTACCCTCTTGTTACTCCGCTCCCAGCGGATCGATATTCGGATTTTGAGCCCATAGACGCTCGGTTCTTACTTCCTACCACCAATCGGCCAACGGTCAATACCGCCCTACTTTTTGCCTTGGGTGATAGTCTTGGCCAAAATTTCTGCTATGTCGTATACCTTGACCTTTTCATCCATGTCGTAGGTCTTTAGCCCGTCTTCGAACATGGTGGTGCAAAAGGGGCAGCAGACACCTATAATATCCGGCTCCAGTTTCAGTGCCTGGTCGGTGCGGGCGTCGTTGATCTTCTGATCTCCCAGAGTTTCCTCCATCCACATTCTGCCGCCACCTGCGCCGCAGCAGAAAGACTTGTTGCGGCTTCGATCCATTTCAGAAAACTTCAGCCCTGCAATAGAATTCAGCACAGTTCGCGGTTCTTCGTAAAGATCATTATATCGGCCCAGGTAACACGAGTCGTGAAAAACCAAATTCTTCTCCATACCTTGTTGTGGTTGCAATTGCCCTTCTCTCAGCAAGGTGGCAAGAAACTCGCTGTGATGGTAAAGCTCCCATTGAGCACCGAACTGGGGATACTCATTCTTTAGACAGTTATAACCATGCGGACAAGCGGTTACGATCTTCTTTACCCCATAAGAATTAATAACCTCCACCAGCTCGGTGGCCATGCCCTGAAAGAGATATTCGTTGCCGAGCCTCCTTGCCGTTTCTCCGCAACACTTCTCCTCTGCGCCAAGAATGCCAAAACTCACCCCCGCCTCATTGAGAAGCGTCACCAGAGCGGAACTGATCTTTTTGGCCCGTTCGTCAAAACTGCCGGCACACCCCACATAATAGAGATATTCCACCTGGGAGTCCTCGGCGAGAGTTTTTACCGGCAGCCCTTTGGCCCAATCACCCCTGGTGGCAAAACCCAGACCCCAGGGATTGGAATTGGTTTCCCAATTCCGCATTACATTTTGGACCTCTGGGGAAAAATTACTCTCCATGAGAACCAAATAACGACGCATATCAACGTACTTATCAATGTGTTCTATGAATACCGGACAATGCTCAATACAGTTGCCGCAGGTGGTGCAGGACCAGAGCTCATCGTGCTGACAGATGTCCCCTATGAGAGCTTTGGTTAATTCACCTTCAGGGTTGACTGTGTCAGCTTCCGCCGCCCCTTGCTGGGTCAGCAGCATTTTACCCTTTGCCTGCAAATGCTCTTTGAGATGGTGGATAGTTAACTTGGGACTCAAAGGTTTACCGGTGAGAGTGGCAGGACAGTTATCCGAGCAGCGGCCGCATTCTGTACAGGCATAGAGATCCAAAAGCTGCTTCCAGGTGAATTCCTCTATTTTTGAAACCCCGTAGGTTTCTGCTGTTTCGTCCTCCAGATCCATCTTGCTGAGTTCGCCAACTGAGCTGAGTCGCCGGAAGAATACATTGGGAATCGCACCAAGCAGATGCAAATGCTTGGAGAAGGGTATGTAGATGAGGAATCCCAGAATAACTACGGTATGACCCCACCAGCAGAAACTGTACCAAGCCTGCAAACCCTCTTTCGTGAGCCCTGCAAAGAGACCAGAGAAAGCAACCGAGACGAATGCCAACCTGGGAAAGTATCTATTTGCCTCCCCTTGGGTCAGAAGATATTCCACTGCCCGCGCCCCAAAAAGCAGAAAGATCAACACAAGAATGAGGCCAATGATAATGCAGGCGTCTTGGTTGGTTGCCTTCTGATCCTCGTATCTGAGACGTTCGGGTTTAACCACAAAGCGTCTATAGAGCGCAACGCACAAGGCAACGACAACGGCAGCGCAAAACAGGTCCTGAACCAAATAGAGTAAGCTGGTGAGACCTTTGCCCAGGAATTTCCAATACGCAAAGCCATGGTAAATGCCAACCCCGAATGTCTCTACGCTGCCAATTGTAATGATTACGAAACCCCAGAAGATGAAAAAGTGACCCCAACCAGCTGGTTCGCGTATCACTCGCCGTTGTCCTAACACGAAGGTAACCACACTCTTGATCCGCTCCGATGTTCGGTCGAATCGGTCTTCGGGCTTACCCAGTCTTAGAATTCGATACAGCTTGTAGGCGGTGAATAAAAAGAACCCATTGGCAGCAACAAAAATCAGGATGAACAGGACATTGGCGGGTAAGTGACCTGGTTGCATGGCATCAGCCTCCGGCTTTGCGCAGGGCGCTAAGCGCAGAGCGCAAAGCGAAAATGCCAGGCGCTATGCGCTCTGCTCTATGCGTTTAACACGTTGATTTGAGTGTCTTCACTTCCTCAATAAAGGCCGGCAAAAACTGAAAGAGATCCTCCACAATGCCGTAGTCTGCCTTACTGAAGATTGGTGCCTCGGAATCCTTGTTTACTGCGACGATATACTTGCTTGAACTCATACCGGCAAGGTGCTGAATGGCTCCTGATATACCACAGGCAACATAAAGATTGGGGGTGACCACTTTCCCGGTTTGGCCCACCTGATCCGCATGGGGACGCCAGCCAGAATCCACTGCCGACCGAGAGGCGCCCACCGTGCCACCCAGGATACCAGCCAGTTCCTCCAGCATGGCAAAGTTCTCCGGCCCTTTCATGCCTCGGCCTCCAGAGACGATAACCTCTGCCTCGGTAAGGTCGAGCTTGCCGCCGGCATCCTTTTCAATGCTCACCACCTGGGTAAGATTTCCCGCGGGTAGTGCTACATCAGCCTTCTCCACCTCAGCCTTCTTGGCTGTGTCCGCTGCAAGACAATCCATCACATTTGGCCGGCACGAGGCCACCTGGGGCCAGGCCCCATCCGACCATTCACACCAGGCAAATGCTTTCCCTGCATACATCGGCCTCTTTGCCTTGAGCCCGCCTCCCTCGACCTTTAACTCGGTGCAGTCAGTGGCCAAACCAGCCTCGAGCCTGGCTGCCAGCCTTGCACTGAGATCTTTACCGTCCACCGAGGCCGCGGTGAGGACTACCTTCGGGCTCAGGTTTTGCAGGATTTCCGCTGCAACCGGCACATACGTTTCAGCCCGATAGTCCTTTAGAAGCGCATCATCAACCACATAAACCTTTTCCACCCCGTAACCTCCGAGATCTGAGGCTACCGCTTCCACACCTTCACCCAAGGCAACAGCCAGGAGGGGTTCCCCCAACTCATCCGCAAGCTTCCTGCCCTCACTGGCTATTTCAAAGGAAACACGCCGAAACGTACCTTCTCGAAACTCAGTGATTATGCATACTCCCTGTGCCATCTTGTCTATCTCCTATTCTAGTTTGAACTGTAAGCTATAGTTTGGGATGTGAGATGTGGGATGTGGGATCCCAACATTGCACTTCGCATATCTCATATCTCACATCGCCTCATATGACCTTGGCTTCCTCGTGGAGCAACCGAACCAGCTCTTTCGCCTTTTCTGCGGTCTCACCCTCAAGCTTCCGACCCGGTTGCCGTTCTTGGGGCATTTCCATGGCGGTGACGCTTACTCTGGCCGCCTGAGCTCCTACCTCATCTGCCGAGAGTCCCAAATCAGCAAGCGTCTTTGTCTCAAGGGGTTTCTTTTTGGCCTTCATAATGCCCGGCAACGACGCATACCTTGGATTCCACACTGCATGGGCCCCACCAAAGGTTACCAACGCCGGAAGTGTTGCCTCCATGGTCACCTTGGCTCCCTCTATGGGGCGTTGTACTTTTACTTTGCCGTCCGCAACCTCTGCCGATATGGCCAGGCCCAGATGTGGAATACCTGCGAGTTCGGCCACCATGATTCCAACCTGGTTCTCATCGCTGTCAACCGCCCGATGGCCACAAAAAACCAAGTCGAACTCCAGACTCTTCAGCGCTGCCGCAAGAACCTTGGCCTTGCCCAGGGCGTCACTTCCCTCCGTTGCCGGGTCGTCAACCAGAACCCCCGTGTCTGCTCCCATGGCCAGAGCAGTGCGGATGGATTCCACTGTTCTCTCAGGTCCCATGCTAAGAATGGTGACGCTGGCCCCAACGCTGTCCTGGAGACGAAGAGCAGCTTCAACGGCATACTCGTCGTAAGGGTTCATGACCCACTTGATCTCGCTGGTTTCTATGGATTTGCCGTCAGCGCCGATCTTGATCTTCGTCTCAGTGTCCGGCACCTGTTTAACCAAGACTACAATGTTCACCTTTATCCTCCTTTCGATCATTCTTGTTTTGAGTTCGATTCTACCTCGAAAGCGTCATCCCCTTGAACCCCTAATAAAGCCAGAAATGAGCCGGTTCAAATTCGAAATACGAAGCACGAAGCACGAAACAAATCCGAAATCCTAATGCTCGAATGTTCAAAACAGGCTGTCAACTGAAGTCCAAATATGTTTTGGTCATTTCAATTTTGAGCATTTAAATTTGTTTCGGATTTCGATATTCGAATTTCGGATTTAATTAGATTGCACATCCACAATGCGCAGTTAATATGTTTTGCTACCGCTACACATACTCGCTCACTTGCCCGACTCTACCACTCAGCCAAGAGGCTCAAGAAACCCTGAGCCAACTCATCAATGGACCGCTCCGGTGCCTGCAGTAGACCTTGTACGGCAATCCCTTGAACTGCACCCACAAGGGCCGTTGCTGCTGCGCGTGAGTCGCTCACCTTCGGATGATTTTCCAGAATACGGGAGAAAGCTTCTACGAAATCGTCGTACACCGCATTGAGTCGCTTCTCCATGTGATGGTTACTACCTGCAAATTCAGTACCTAATGCCGCCAGACAGATAGTGGCCTCCGGTTGCCGGCGGAAATGCTCGCACATGATATCCACAACCCCCTCAGCCACAGCCAGTGAGCCCTTTTCTACCTGATTCAGGTGATCTGAATAGATTGTTATGCCTCGTGCCAACCAGTCCACCACTTCCTCAAGTAAGGTTTCTTTTGATTGAAAGTGGTGAAATACAGCACCTGAAGTCAGATTAACTGCCTGGGCTATGTCTGTAATGGTGGTCTTGTGGTAGCCCTGGCGAGCAAACAGCTCGGCAGCGGCCATGAGTATCTTCTTGTGTGTTGCTCGTGCTTGCGCTGCCTTTTTGTTGTAACGTTTTCGACCCATAGTAAAGAATCCGCACCCAAAGGACCCGTCTTTGGGAGGCCCCCTGAGGGGGCTTCCATAGTCTTTCCCCCTTGCGATTGAGGATGCAGGTGTCAGGTGTCAGTGAGGAAAAGAGAGAACGCTGAGCCGGAATGATCACATTTGAAACTTCCGTCTCTGCTGAAACCTAAACACTGAAACCTGAAACCTCCACAAAAGCTCGCACCTGTACCGGCAAAGCCATTGAACTCTCACCTGGCCCTGAGGACCAGGTTTTCGATGTTGAATATCTACATATCACATAGTATGTAATATGTCTATGCCAAAAATGAAGGCGAGGATAACCCTCGCCTCAATTAAGCGATCAGCTATCAGCGGTCAGCCAACAGCAATCAATGTCCCTAGCTGACGGCTGAAAGCTGACAGCTGATCGCTAAGAAATATCCGCTAACGCTGCATCTATGACCGAAAACATCTGCTGGTCCCGATAGCCACTCAGCACCGAGGCACTGTTGGGGCAAACGGCCGCACAAGAGCCGCAACCCTGACAGCCGAGCTCGTTCACCATTACTTTGTCTTCAAGCTCGTCCCGCCACCGGGCACCGTATGGGCAGGCGGAAATGCATTTCTCGCACAGGGAACACAGGCTGTGGCGCACTTCAGCCACAACAGCGCCAGCATTTAGTCTGTCATCGGCAAGAATTCTCAGGGCTCGCTGAGCAGTGGCCTCGGCCATGGCTATGGTCTCGGTAATCGAACGGGGTGAATGGGCAATGCCGCAGGTGAAAATCCCTTCCTTCAAAAAGTCTACCGGCCGCCATTTGTATTCCGCCTCTTGGTAGAAGCCGTCTTGGTCCACCTCCACCTCGAACAGGTTTGCCAACTTATCTTGCCCGTTCGGCACGATGCCGGTACTGAGAACGAGCAGATCCGACGGTATCATAACTTCTTTACCGAGAATCGGATCTGTAACGGCAATAGAAACCTTACCGTTTTCCACCCCTACCCGGGGTTTGTCATTGACACTGTACTGGATGAAAATGATTCCTTTTTTGCGGGCCTGGGTATAGTAGTTCTCCAAAAAACCGTACGCCATGATATCGCGGTAGAGAACGTAAATCTCCAAGTCAGGATTTTGATCCTTCAAGTAAAGTGCGTTCTTCAGTGCAGAGCTGCAACATATTCTGCTACAGTAATTGCGCGGTTCTTCTCGGGAATCCACGCATTGAATCATGGTGACTACGGTCATCTCAGAAGGATTGATCGAATCTCCGTGGAGCTTATCCTCGAGTTGATGCTGAGTAAGTATGGCTTCGCTTTGCCCATATTTATAGGACTCGGTGGTGGCTTCTTTGCCGCCGGTAGCCAGAACCGTTACGCCATGTTCCAGAGTTTCTCCCCCCTCATCCTCGCTTTCAATAGTGGTCAGAAAGTGCCCCGCCCGGCCCAGAGAGTGCAGCACCTCGGTTTTTTTATAAACTTTGATGTTGGGGTGTTTCTCAACTCGTGAGACCGTCTGTTCCAAAAGTTCTTGGGGAGGTGCGCCCTCGAGAGTTCGATGCAAGGCTCTAAGATTACCTCCCAGTTCATCCTCCTTCTCCACCAGATTCACCCCAAAACCGTGATCGGCGATAGCCAGAGCCGCGCTCATGCCACCAATGCCTCCGCCCACTACCAGAGCCTTCTGGTTTACAGGAATGGCGGCTGGAGGTGTTGGCTCCATCCCCTTCACCTTGCCCACTCCCATGGCAACCGTTGTCCGTATTTCCCGGCTGACTTGTTCTGAGTTCGAGTTCCTATGTGGGAATGTTGGGGTGCAAATATCGACGACTTCCACAAGCGCCGGATTTAATCCGGTTGTTTTTCCCAGTTCCCGCAGCTTCTTTTTATACACATAGGGCAGGCAGGCGCCGATAAGCAGACGATTTACCTCGCTGCTATGAAACGCTTCTTCCAGCTGACTCCAGCCCTCTTGCGTACAGATACGTTCAAACCTATGAACCTGGGCCACAGAGTCTAGACCCGATACCGCTGTTTCCACTCCATCAAAATCCGCTGCTTGAGCAAGGGAGTCTCCGCAGGTGCAGAGTGCTACCATTGTCCTGGGAAGCTCACGGGAGACGTCACGAAATTCGGGTGACTGTTCAGTGGCCTCAGCCAAACCGCCTCCTTTGGAATGAATAAGACTGGATGCCTGCAACGAGGCGGAATTTGCCTGAATTACTGATTCTGAAATGTCCCGGAGGCCGGAGAAGGATCCCCCCACAAACACGCCTTCCTGGGCGGTGCGGCTCAATGAAAAAGGCTGCAATTGGCAGAAGCCCCAAGAATTGAGCTCCATGCCGGTCATTTCTGATAGTGGCTCAGTGCCCGTCGGGGGCCTCTGGCCCGCGGCCAGGACCACGAGATCAACAATCTCCTCACGACCAGTGCCGTCGATGTCGGTGTAGGAAATCCTTAAATTCCCATTTGCACCCTCTGGCTCCACCGAGTGGACCCGGCTCCTCTGAAACCGAACATTGTATTCCTTTTCCGCCTTCTCCCTGTAACGCTGAAAGTTCTTACCGAAGGTGCGCATGTCCATGTAGAAAATGGCTGCGTCCACCCGACCATCGGTCCGTTCTTTTGCCAACAGGGCTTCTTTGATTGAGAACATACAGCAAATGGATGAGCAGTAGTCCGCGTTGGCTTGTATATCCCTTGAGCCCACGCATTGCAGCCAGGCCACCTTGCTTATCTCTTTCCCGTCGCTGGGCCGCAGCAGCCTTCCTGCACTAGGGCCGGTGCCACTGATCAACCTCTCAAATTCGATGCTGGTCAACACATTGGGGTACTCTCCGTAACCATAGGTGTTGCTTCCCACAGACGGGTCATATGAACCAAATCCGGCTGCCAGAACCACCGCCCCCACCTCCATCTCTCTCTCTCCGCTGCGTTCAATGGTCTCGTAAAGCTTTATCACCAGAGGCACCAGAGTCTCTGGGTCGAAGGGCTTCATCAAGTAGTCCAGGGCTCCCATTTTCATCGCTTCTACAGCAGTTTCTACGGTGGCGTAGGCGGTCATCATCACCACGGCTACCTCCGGGCGCATTTCCTTGGCCCGCTTCAACACTTCTACCCCATCCATATCGGGCATCTTGATATCCAAAAGCATTAAGTGGTAGCTTTGCTTGGTCAGCTTTTCCAGAGCGTCGGGTCCAGATTCTGCTGAGTCCACCTGAAAACCATCTTCAGTCAACCAATCTTTCAGAGAATCCCGAACGATAAGTTCATCGTCCACTACCAAGATGCGGAACTCCTTGCGAGCTTCCCAGCGGAAATCAATGGCCCCGGTGGGACAGATCTTTTCACACTCACCACACAAGGTGCAGGTGGCCAGATCAACAGTGTAAGAATTTGGTATGTTATGAGGCACCGGCAAATAGATTGCCTTCCTTTTTGTCAGCCCGGCATTGAACTCATCAGCCACCTCAACAGGACAGACATCAGAGCACTCCCCACAACCTGTACAGCGTTCTGGATCCACTATGGCTGGCTTCTGCCTCAGAGTGGCCTGAAACTTGCCGGGTTCACCTTCCAGCCCCACAAGTTCAGTGGAAAGCATGATGTCAATGTTTTCGTGAAATAGGCCCTTCCGCAGACAGTACTGGGAGGAAGCATCCCGTTCCACCAGAGGCAGCATCTTGCACATCCCGCAATGGTCGGTGGGAAACTGGTAGTCCAGTTGTGAGAGAGTGCCGCCCAGATTCGGCGCCCGGTCAATGAGTTTTACCTGGTATCCCAGTTCCGCCAGATCCAAAGCAGAGCGGATACCGCTAATTCCGGCACCCACCACTAAAGCTGAACCAATCTTTTTTCTCATTGTCATGAACCTCGTAACGAAAAGAGTTCCTACTTTTTGCAAACCGAGTGAAATTCGAATCTCGAATATCGAAATACGAAACAAATCCGAAATTCAAATACCAAATCACCAAAACGTTATTGTCTCCAATCTCTATCCCTTTGATTCTCCGGGTTGCCAATTCGCCAAAGTCAAAATTTCTTTTTCTCTCTGTTTGGTATTTGTGATTTTGAACATTTGAATTTGTTTCGTGCTTCGTGCTTCGGATTTCGTATTTTGGGATTTGGGCCGTTGGATACGATCATCGACCCCATCCCATGCTCTCTGCCCTTTGCCCTATGCTCGTTCACGGACATCGTCCGTGAACTCTTAGTGCATCTTCGCCACAACCTCCTGATACTCATCTTCCCTGAACACTGAGAGTGGAGGCTCGTCATCCAGGCTAAGCCCGGCTTCATAATCAAAGGCCTTCTGGGTGTAATGGGCAATGGTTCGAAAAATCTCCATGACCGGGATGTTGTTCGGGCAGGCATTGGAGCATTGCCCGCAGCCGATACAGGCCGTACTCATATGAGCCAGACGGGTGATGTGATAGAAAACCGTATCTGTGGGCATCTTAATGGCGCCCTTTCTATTGGCCCACTGTAGATACTGAGAGGGCTCGTGCTCGAAGACATCAGTGACAAAGACGCACTCCTTGCAGTAGCAGACGGGGCATGCCACCCGGCAGTTGTAACAGTTGATACACTCGGACAGATAGGACGTAAGCTTTTCCATGTCAGCAGTGGCTTCACTGGTCTCTTCAAACATTTGATCCCGATAGGCAGCGCGCTGGGCAACCAGAGCATCAACTGCCTTTTTGCGGCCTTCCGGTTCTTTTGCCGCTGGCAAGTTCAAGTTGTCCAGTACAGCCTCGCCGTTGGCTGTGTTCGCCTGCAGCAACAGGTGATCACTGGTTTCAACGCCTAACAGACCGATGAGTAGATCTGCATTCTCCGGGATGGGATACTCACAAGCTTTGCATGCCGGAGAAATATCTATACCGTCCCCAGCACCGGTTTTCCCTGACAGAACATTCTGCACGAACTGTTGAGTGGAACCGTTGCCGTCCTCTCCTGCAAAACGAAGATAGTCAACATTGCTGTAAGCACCGAGACAATCCAACCCCACCAGCACAACTTCCTCCGTCCTTGCCTGTTTGAGCTTGACAAGTTCGACGAAAGCTCGAATCTCGCACGGCCTCAGCACCACTGCCACCCTGCCATGCAGGGATTTCCTGGTGAGCTTGGAAACCACTTTTGCCGCGTTCATTGGAAACACCGGCGCCAGGGGATCGCTACCGTTTATCTTTTCCGGGTCTGCAATCAAAGCGGGCATCACCGCGTTTTTCCCGGGGAGGCGTTGGGGCACCAGAAGTCCATTTATGTCCCCCTTCTCAAGAAGTGTCTTGAAGAACCCTTGCATCGAGGCAATGAGGCCCTCTTCCTTCACCTCAATCTTTGCTGTCTTTGCCATTGATCCTCTCCAGATGGTATGGTTGATTTTTAGATTACCATTTGCTCTTTGGTTTGGTTGGCACCAAGGGCTTTTACTTGGCCCACCATCTCTTTAATGGTAGCGGCGAAATCCACTCCTTCACTGGCACCAATCCAGGTCAGTTTTAGACGGTCCTCTTCAAAACCGAATCTGGGCAAGATTTCTTTCAGCAACTTCACCCGGCGGCGGGCCTTGTAATTCCCGTTAATGTAATGGCAGTCCCCGGGATGACAGCCGCTGATAAGAACTGCATCCGCCCCCTCCAGGAGGGCCTTAATCACATACTTGGGATCCACCATCCCAGTGCACATCATCCGGATTAATCGCACGTTGGGGGGATAGCTCAACCGGGAGGTCCCTGCCAAGTCGGCTGCAGTATAGGTACACCAGTTGCAGACAAA
>JBFFBS010000062.1:0-16961 GCA_041560295.1 Syntrophobacteria bacterium
ATGAGTACCTCGCTGTGGAATTCTTAGCCCCCGTTGGCTTTGGTTACTCGCCTGGTCAGTGAGGGCTTTTTTTTGCATTGACTGATAACCAGATCTTGTGCCAGATCAAATTTCAGTAAGTGTGAATTAAGGGATGTAATCCACAGTTTCACATCTCCTTCTCGTCTCTTTAATTTCCCGAAAGTTCGCATCTTGGCAAGAGATGTGAACTCTCGAGCCATAGGACTTTACCCCAATATTTCGTAGTTCACCTTGCGGCTAGGTGGGTAGTCGGACCATACTACGGCAGTTTACACTATTATGTGCTTTGGGCTTTTCCTTGACGGCCTATCGTGTCGTAATTATTTTACCATCCATAATATTGGAGTCTTTTAACTTTATGACGATAATTATGGAGGTTTGAAATGAGGAATAAAAGGGCGGACGATGAGAAGGCAGTTATGGAAGCGGCGGCGCAGTTTTACGCTGCCCTGAACGCTATGTTTGCGGGCAATCTGGGTCCGATGAAGGAGGTCTGGTCGCACGCAGACGACGTCACCTACATGGGTCCCGGCGGCGGGTTCCAGGTCGGCTGGAATCAGGTGTTTGCGAATTGGCAAGCTCAGGCTGACATGAAACTGGGGGGCGAAGTAAAGCCCGAGGGCATGCAGATTACGGTAGGCCAAGATCTCGCGGTCACACTAAATTACGAGAAGGGAGAGAATACAGATGCGGAGGGCAAGCCCCAGAAGGTTTCAATCAGAGCCACAAACCTGTTCCGCAAAGAGAACGGGAAGTGGAAAATGATCGGGCATCACACCGATTTACTGCCTTATTTGGAGGCGGACAAGGAACTGACTGAAGACTCAGTTCAACGCCAACTCTCCATTATGAGTTCCTTGATCAATTCCATTCCTGACTTGATTTTCTACAAAGACCCTAAGGGGGTATACCTCGGTTGCAATGAAGCATTTGCCGAATTAGTGGGTCGGTCAATAAATGAGATTGTGGGGAAAACAGATTTCGATCTATTCCCAGAGGAAATTGCCAAGTTTTTCCGCGAGAAGGACCGGGAGATGTTCACTGATCTCCAGAAAAAGTCCAATGAAGAATGGGTAGATTATCCAGATGGGCGTCATGTTTTACTGGATACATTGAAGGCGCCCTTCTACAATGAACATGGAGAACTTATAGGTTTACTGGGTATTAGTCGGGATATTACCGGGCGCAGCCGCGGGGCCCGCTAACGGGTCCTCGGTCAACCTTCGGGAGGCGGCTCAAGCCTGGCGCAACAAAAAATCGTTAGCACGTAAACTCTCCTACACTTTCACTGGGAGTGTGAATTACATACTTTAACTACACCTATGAAAAAGCTGGTTGTCAAGTAAATAAGCTTTATTAAATGCCTACCTTGGGCCCCACAAATTGGGCTCATCGCCACTCTATCCCTTACGATCAAACTGCCATATCTTGGGGGTGAACCACGTGTGGGAGACTACCCACTTTCGGACGGTCTCCCCAAAATCAACCGTTATCTCTTTTTTCAGGGGCTCGCAAAGTCAGCTTGAAAATCAGCACGAAGGTGAGGATGATGATGCCGAGGAGCCCCAACCAACTGACGGTCTTCAGGCCGGCGCTATTGACAGAGTAGCGTAGCATGAGTGGAACATGTAATGGAGGATAATCGGGGGAATAGGGATCCAGTTCAACAGAATTACGAAAATCAGCCTTGTACAGCTCATGTTGGCCCAGCCGCCGGTAGATCTCGGCCCGAGTAGCATAGGCGTAGGCGGTACTTTTCTGATCTCCCCGCAGCTGAATAGCCGTGGTTGAATCTCTGATAGCCTCATCTAGCATTCCTAGGAGACGATATGCCTCCGCCCGATAGCTGTAGGCGGCCGCCAGTCGAGGATCCAGCTCAATTACACAGCTAAAATCGTCAATGGCACGCGCTAATGCTTTGCTATCCTCCGGCTCTCCCAGACCGGTGTAACGAAGGGCCATGCGGTTGATTTCTGCTATGAGTCCCTCGCCATGTCCCTTTTTTAAGTAGGCTAGGCCCCGCAACAGGTATGCGTTCACACTGTAAGGTTTTAGTTCGATGAGCCGAGTATAATCCTGGATGGCCTTGTCTAGCTTCTCCTGGAAGTAGTAATGTGTCGCTCTTTTCTCGTAGGCATCAGCCAGGTTCGGGTTTAACTGGAGGGCCTTCGTGAAGTATGCGATCCTTTTGTATGCCAGTGAGCTTCTGAGACCGCGGTTATATAGCTCAACGGCGTCCTGGGCCCCAGCCGCTGTAGTAGTCAAACAGAGATATGCCAATGTCGCAACAACAATTGTTTTCAAAATTCTCTCTCCCTACAACTTCTTATTCTACTATAGCTTCCCTCGGAGACCCAATGACGAATCGGGCGCTCCAATGATGCCATTCATCACACTCTGTCCCCTCCTTTTGCACCACTGAGTAGAAATGAAGATGGTGGTTTTTCGTATTGACAGTGGTACTGGAATTCCTGTATTTTTCATCTAGTTAATCTTTCGTTATTATCTCGACCAGTTAGGTTGAATTTTTCATTTGGTTGCAGATTGGCGGAGGATACATGAACCTGAAATGGTGTCCCAGGGACTCCCAGTGGAATATCGTCTGAACTGCTGGGAGCCACCAATATCTTCTCCTACAATTGTCGTCACCCATTCTGAGAGCATCGGTTCGCTTTCACTCTCCATTGCCGCACCCCTTCACTCTCTCACTGCCAGCACCGTCGCTCTCACTTGATTGCAGGGATTAGCCATGTAGTCCACGGAAATCTCCCAAGCAATAATGGGCGATAACAATTCGAGGAGCGATAGTGGAAGGGGGTAGCGTGCAGCTAACTTCAGCCGGTTGAAATCATGGTAGAGATTGATCCTTTTTTGATCTTGGAAGAAGAAGAGTATCAAGATGGAGATGTCATTTTGAGAGAAGGCACCTCCACAGACTGGATCTATATTGTCTTGGAAGGTCGGGTTAGGATCCAAAAGAGCACTCCCAAAGGGATGGTGTCCATTACCACCCTTGGTGAGGAGCGCGTGGTGGGTGAAATGGCCTTTCTGGAAAAAGGTAAGGTTCCTCGTGCCGCTTCGGCAGTCGCTTTGGGATATGTGAGATTGGGAGTTCTTGACCACGATAAGCTTAGCAAAGAATATGACTCGCTTTCTCCACTTTTTAGAAAGTTGATTTTAACCCTGGTGCGACGCTTACGCTATGTAACTGATGCAGCCGTCAGACTCATTACGAAACAACAGTAGTCAGGCCAAAGCAAAACAGCCCACCGGTCTGATGGGCTGTAAGCACTCTCAGGTCTATCTGATTACGACGGTCCCGAAGACTCCCTTTTCTGCAACTGCTCTACGTGTGCGTCCCATCTTTCTGTGGGGGTCATGTGGTCTTCCGCAGCCCTCTTGGGGCCAACCTCTTCTTGTTCGGTCTTTTTTCGATCCAATAAAATGATCAGACCAAAAATTCCAACCAATACAAGGACACCTATGGTAGCCATAAGACCTGAACTCATGTTCGACCTCCTTTAACCCCAGTTTTAACCCCGATGCGGGGGTTAGGCCGGGCTGGCGAACCATTCCGGCACATCCCTTACCACAGCTTTGACTATAGCCCGATCATACTCGCTAAGAGCCCCCCTGGCGATAAGGCCCTCCACCGTATTTTCGAGCACCACCATCTTGCCGTCGGTGTGAATTATAGCCGGGTAATACTCATTAACAAAGAACTGTTTAAGCCTGAAGCGCTTGATTTGGTCATCAACCATGGCCTTGATCTGTTCATGAATGTCAGCCTCATCGAGACCACGCAATTCGGATTTTGGTGACCGCATCTTCTTGCCTGTGGTTTCCATTCCTTCAATGCATTTGAAGGTGAGCTGCCAATGTTCGATGTTGCCGAGGGAGTTTACCATAAAGGTGTTGGTGGTGATGAGGCCTCGCTCGCGGTCCACCTTGACCCCGTCGAGGTGAGGAAAAAAATAGTTGTCGGAGATTGCTCCGAAAGCACTTACTCCGCCGGCAAAGGGCTCATCCATTAAATCACAGACCGTGAAAAACGACTTTTGTTCAAAGCGTGCATCCTGAAGGAGTATGAGCTCTTCCTCAGTGTAGTGGAAACGCTCGTTCCAAAGTTCTTCTGGGGAGAGGTCCTTCCTGGTTAGCGAGCTCTGGCTGGTAAGCATACCCAGGCTCTGGCCACCGCGCCAGACTAGGGGCAGGGCACCGACCGTCCACTCTGCGCTCCCGCCTATCTCGCCGACCATGCTGTGGAAACCGCGACCATCAGGACAGCGGAGACCATCCAGTCCCATGACCACTGCCGGAAAGAGGTCTCCATCCTTGTCGTAAGGAGTGGCCACCCCCATAGTATTTAACTGGTCCATTGGCAGGTTGTGGCGAGGTCTGTCGAGAAAGTAAGCGGTCATTTCAGACAGATCTCTTATGCCACAGGCTTCGGCGATTATCCTGGTCTCCTCCTGCAGATCGGTATTCCTGGGGTTGAACTCTGGAAACATGGCGCCAGCCATCCAGCGCTCTACGTAAATGTCGGGCAGATGCCTTTTGAAATCGGACTCTGTGATAAAAAGGGCAGTGAGTGAACTGTGCAAGCCCTTAACTGACTTGCCGGTACCGTCTATCACATCTGATCCCATGGACAATCTGGTGACTTCTTTGCTCACGCCGCGGCCGTAAAGGCTGCAGTGCTCTTTTTTACCGAAGAGAGCGCCCACCGGAATGGTTGGATTACCACCTGCCTCCAACCCCGGCTTGACCCTAACTCCCTCAGTTATTGCGCTCTCGATAATGACCTCGTCGCCGACGGCGAAGGTCTCCGTGGTAATCTGGAGCACCTCGCCCATAACCTGGGCCGCGGTTCGGTCGTTTTGTCTTTTGAGCCGATTAACCATTTCCTTGGTTTGCTCTTCTTTGGGCACATCCTTCAGGGAACCGAAACCGTCAATAGCAACCGCCGCCGCCGGCAGGGCTGCCGCGAGGATCACCCCCTGGCGTAATTGCTTACTTCTGAATACGCCGAGATTGGAAAGCCCGTTTACCCGGTCCTCAATGATGAATACCGTGCCGTTCGCTAATTCCAGGCCGTAAAAATCCATCACCTCCTGGTGCCTCAGATTAAAAGTGGAGACTTTCTCATTGCTCATCTCCCTAGCTTCGTACCGGCCCTCATATGTCAATCGCGCCTCAGCTATGTCGGAGCGTAAGAGACTCGTCATGGTTGCTACCTCCCTGGATTATTCAACCGGCGTGATCCTCTGGTAACACGAACAGATCAGCGAGAAGACAAGCAAAAACACCTCTGGAACCTGAAATGCAGGGCCATTGAACTCTTGTGCGAGTTTTGATGTTATTTTTCTTGCTGTTGTTGCTTTTTGTTGACGTATTGCCGACCTTCGGTTTTTTCTTGGCCTTTCTGTTCTCATCCCTCCTTTTGAGGTGCAGGCTCAGTGCCTTCTTTTTCCGCAGGTTTTTCATCGGTTTTCATGACGTCGGCCTTCTCGGGTGCCGGTACCCCGGCAGCCTCCAGATTTATGATTTTTGTCTCCTGTTCCTCGATCTGTTTGAGCAGGTCGTTGATCTTCTCTCCCGTGGTGTCTCGCTTTGCTTCGATTTTGATCCTGTTGGCTTCAATCTTGAGTTCCTTAGCCTTGAGGTCAGCTATGTCTTCTATGTTTGCTTGCTTTTCACCCAGACCCGCTCTGTCTATGGCTTGCAGCTTGGCCAGATCCACGCTAACTTCCGCTTTCTTCTTGTACTCGTCAGCTGCATCTTCCTCGTAATCGGCGTATTTCTTTTGCAATGAAGCCAACTCTGTTTTCATCTCAGCAAGTTTCATCTTTTCTTCTGCAACCTGCAGGTCAAATTCAGCCTTTTTGACCTCCTCCCGCTCTTCAGCAGGCACCTGAGCAAGCAGATTCTCATCCGAGCTGCCGCTTATGGAACTTGTAAGACTGCGGGTAGCTTCACAGCCGGTGAGCAGCAAAAGAGCAAGCAGGAAAATCAAGCTGATATGGCCGAAAATCTTCATGATCTCTTCCCTCCCTTGCATTGTTATCAACCATTATGTGGGTTTCAAATCCATTTGCCCAGCTCAGATGGTACCCCCTGAGGGATCACTTTGGTGGGAGTTAGTCTGAATCTATTACGAGAGTCTGCAGAGCCTCCAACTCCCTGGGATCAACTTTCTCCGACTTGAGCTGCTCCAAAGCTACCTTCGCTATGACTCTACGATGTTCACCAGATATTTCTATAAACCGAAGCCCCATACCACGGGGGGTAATGTCGTCATCAGGGCCGTAGATGTTTGACCAGATTACCTCAGCCTTCGCCTCGATGGGCTGCTCAGGCGCATTGATAATTATGTCAACAACTTCATTTAGCCTAGCCGGCTTCGCACACGAGACAAAGGCGCCATCCGGACCGAGATCAAGGGTCACTCCATCCATGGAGCCTGCAGCTGTTTTCACCGTGACGGGCCATTTGATCTTAATACGCGGCCCGGCTCGGCCATCTGCTCCAAGAGCCATATTTCTGCCTCCACTATGAGAATATCTGTATTCTAGCGGATAAGTCCCTATCCACCAGACAGAAACTGTCTCCCTGGTGATTCACTTGAATCTGAGACACGTAATAGTCGTTCTTCCCGTCCAGGTGCAAGCCAAGGTGGCATCTGCGAAGGTGATATGGAACGTTGAGATGTCACCTTTAGGAAAATAAACCACGGTTGCAAGGTTGAAGTCAACGAAAAAGCTCCACTGCCATACTCGTAATTCGATGAGAAATCAAATGAAATCCAGGTCTTTACGGCAGATCTTCCTTGTCAAAGTTACAAAAAATATACTTGCTATTCATTTCAGGCGTCAAATTACGTAATTCGCTCGTTCTCGGAAAGCACAAACAGTGGCCTGAGGCGGGTTAAGACTCAGAATTGGCTGGTTGTGCTGCGCTTAGGCATGCGTTTTGCACGGAGTTTAGTCTGATTAACAAGACAAGAAAACATAATAATTCGGCAGGCCGCAATGGGGAGGAGGAATAATCATGAAACATGCACTCTTGGCCACTGTCGTCTTCCTGAGCATCGTTATGCTCGGAACAGCAGGGTGCAGCACCAAAGCCCACGTCCAAAAAGAAGCAGTGATGGTAGAGGAAATGGCCGGCTTTGAGCAAGTGGAGCTTGAGCCCTGCACCACACTTGAGGGTTCGTTGGCTCGAGCCGGGCAACTGACAAACAGTAGTTTTGCCGGGGCAACGGAATATGACGGGGCCATTCGCTTCGAGTTCGACAGTGCTGTTCTCTCAGCGGATGCCAAGGCTGCTATCGACTCTGTTGTCGTCCCCCTGGTGCAAGCAAACACAGATTTCTTTGTTGAGTTGCAAGGACACACGGATGGTTTCGGCGCGGAAGCTTACAACTTTCAACTCGGTCTCGCCAGAGCTAGGGCGGTCATGGGCTACCTCTACCAAGAGTATGACGTACCCTTACAACGCATGAATGGCTTTTCCTGCGGTGAAATCAAACCAGTAGGGGACAACGAGCTTTCGGCCGGCCGGGCAGAGAACCGACGAGTTACCATTGTGGTGGTTGAGTAGCACGCCGAAAGACCTAAACGAATTCACCGCTGAATACTAGGTAGCTTGCCCCATTTGTTCAACATGTGAAACCTGGTCCCTCCCCACGCGCAGCGGGATCTTCGAATGGCCAGTATCAGATCTCGCTTTGAGGGGCTCAGAGTTCTATGGCTTTGCCGGCAAAGATGGCAAGCTGTTTTGGAGTACCGGAGTATTGGATCAATGGGGCATTGCGAAATATTAAATTCCAAGAATCCATTCTCAAGGTTTTAGGTGTCAGGTGTCGGGTGTCAGGGCGTAAAAGCGAAAGCACTGAGACCTGAACACTGAAACCTGAACACTGAAACCCCCGCCATTCACACCAATAGCCATTAACACATGGCCTCTGTTCGCTCACAGTGTGATATTCTTACCCTTCCAACCAGATTCAACAAAGTGACCCGAAAGAGAGCGATAGCTGCAGGAACCTCCAAATTTGCAGTGGAATGGAACCCATATTTGTGTAACAATCAGCGAACGAAATAGTCAGTGCTAGGTAGGGGTTAAAAACGGTGTTGAAGAGGTAGATAGTCATGGGTCTTTTCAAGGCTTCAGCTGGGTTGAGGGGAATGAAGCGGTTTGGAGTTATAGCCAAGGTGCTCATAAAGCACGGCCTTGGTGATGTGGTGGAAAAGATTGTGGGCCGCAAAGACAAGGGGGGCGAACCAGCCAAGATCAAGCGTGCGGCCCTAAAACCTGGAGTACTGTCACCGCGCCGCATTCGTCTGGTACTGGAAGAATTGGGGCCCAGCTTTGTCAAGCTAGGACAGCTGATGAGTACACGGGCTGATATATTCCCCGCTGAATACATCGAAGAACTCAGAAAGTTGCAGGATAGGGTTCCACCAATACCTTTTCCCGAGATCCAAAAGGTCATCGAGGAGGAACTCAAGCGTCCTATTGAAGAGATTTTTTCTGAATTGGACACGGTGGCCTTTGCCGCCGCTTCTGTGGCACAGGTGCATCACGCCACCCTTCCTGGCGGTGAAAAGGTAGTGGTCAAGGTAATTCGTCCGGCTATCATGAAAAAGATTAGGGAAGATATTCGCTTGATGTACTATCTCGCCGATAAAATTGAAAAGTCCTTTGACGTTGGTCGCATCCTGGCTCCCAGCAATCTGGTGAGGGAATTTGAGCGCACCATCTTTAAAGAAATTGACATGCTCATAGAGGCTGGCAGCATTGAAAAATTTGCCTACAACTTTCGAGACATTGATGAGGTATGTATCCCCAAAGTCTATTGGGATTATTCCACCAAATCCATCCTGGTGATGGAACGGATCGATGGTATCAAGATGGATCAAGTTGATGAATTGAGAGCCCACGGCATAGATCCACAAGAGATAGCACGCATCGGTTTACGCTCGTTCTCACGGCAGTTGATGGAATTTGGTTTTTTTCATGCTGACCCGCACCCCGGTAATACCATTGTCATGTATGACGGTCGGGTCGGTCTCGTTGATTTTGGTATTACCGGCTACTTGGATGAAGAGATGATGCGGCAGATAGCGAACATCTTTCTAGGGTATGCCGAGCATGACTACGCTTTGCTGCTGGATGCCTTTCTGGATGCTGGTTTACTGGATGAAGAAACGATGGATCTGGACAGCTTTCTCATTGACCTCAAGGACGTAAGTGAGTCCTTTTACGGGCGTTCGCTTCAGTCCATATCGGTCAGGGACGTCTACGATCAGATTATCTATTTGGCCCTCAAATATCGTATACAGTTGCCGAGAAATCTTTTGCTACTTTTGAAAACTTTTGTCCAGACAGAAGCCCTCGGCAAGATTCTCGAGAGTGATGAAAGCCTTCTGGAATTTACCAGGCCCTACGCCAGGAAATTAATTAAGCGCGGCTATGATGCGAACAAGATTTTCAAGAATATAGGCAGAGAAGCACGCTATGTGGGCAAATACGCTAAAGTCATGCCCAAGTTCGTCCACGATATACTCAAACAGGTGTCCAAGGGAAAGCAGCGAGTTGAGATCTGGCATGAGGGCTTTCAGCAGTTTGATATAAAACTTGAGAAAGGCCTCAACAGGTTAACCATTGGCTTGGTGCTCTCGGCTTCTATTCTTGCTGCTGCCCTGGTGCTCAATTCAGCGCAGAAAGTTCTGGAGTTCGAGGTAAGTTTCCTTGGGCTGGGGACAATTTCTCTAACAGGCATTCTGGGAATAACTGGCTATGTGGTCACCACAGTTCTCGGAGTCTGGCTTATTATCGCCATTTATCGTTCCGGTAAGTTATGAAGTAATCGGTAATGGGTGAGGGGTTATAGGTAATGGGATCCAAGAATACTTGTTGCTCTGCACCTATAACCTCTTCCCCATAACCCATTACCCAGACTCGCATCATTTGACCATTCAACTATTTAACGAATTGACCGACTGCTTAGTGCATTACTCAGGGCAGCAGAGGCTCGAGCGGGCACCCCTCGCAGCGGGCCTTACGTTTACAGTGATGTTTTCCCACCCTCACCAGCAGGGCGTGATATTCGTTGAACATGTCCAGATCAAGCGGCAAGTGCTCCATGAACAAATCTTGTAGTGCTTGATAGTTGGCCTCCTCTTCGATGAGACCGTGACGGCTGGTAACTCGGTACGTATAGGTGTCCACGACGAAAATGGGCCTGTGGAAAGCATAAAGCAGAATACTGTCGGCGGTCTCAGGGCCAACGCCGTTGACGAGTAACAGTTCCTGGCGCAACTGCGCTGTCTCCATCTGCCCCATGGCGGTTAGGTCACCTCCGTAAGCCTCGACAACCATTCCAATCAAGTTCTTGAGACGACGCGCTTTGAGATTGAAATAGCCTGCCGGTTTGATGAGCCGCGACAACTCCTCAGTGGGTATAGCCTTGAGTTTGTGTGGATCGAGCAGATTGACCCGCTTCAAGTTAGCTATGGCCCTCTCCACTCCCTGCCAATTAGTGTTTTGTGTAAGTACTGCTCCAACCATCACCTCCAGGGAACTCTCTGCCGGCCACCATTTCTGCGGACCGTAAGCCTTCAGTAAAAGCTTGTAGATCTGGTTGAGTCTGTCTGACAAGGTGTTCATTCTATAATCAAAGAATCCAGTAGCCAGGAGTCAGGTGTCAGTAGTAAAAAGTAAATCTTTATCGAGCATCGAGTATCCAGCATCCAGCATCGAGCTTTTAAATCCCCAGTCCGAAATCCGCATTCCGAAATCTGCAATCCCCAATCCCCTCGGACACGGTAGCATTTATCTTTAAGTCGGGCAACAGTGTCATTTCGCCTCTTTACATTGGATGGGATTGGAGTGTACCATCGGATTTCCTAGTCCCGAACCGGACGGAGTGGCCCAAGACCTTTCCCCTCGTCTTTGCAGGGCGATCCTTGTTTTGCTTGGTTTTATGATTCTCGGAGGACTGATATGGCAGTAAGCCTGGCGCTTATCGTGGTCCTTGGCCTGGCAGCGGATATCCTCTTTCGCAAGTTCAAGCTCCCTGGCCTGGTTGGCATGCTTATCGTCGGGGTTCTGGTGGGGCCTCATGTCGTAGGCCTGATGCGGCCAGAGATGATGCAGGTCTCGGCTGACTTTCGCAAAATTGCTCTGATTGTGATCCTTTTGCGGGCAGGGTTCGAGCTGCGGCGAGACACTCTCCATCGTGTAGGCAAGACAGCGATCATTATGTCCGCTTTGCCGGCCATTTTCGAAATTGCGGCAGTCATGGCGGTTGCCCCTTACTTCTTGAAAATTTCCCTCCTCGAGGCCACCATTTTGGGTAGTATCCTGGCAGCAGTCTCCCCGGCTGTAGTGGTGCCGCTGATGATCGATTTCATGGAGCGGGGCAAAGGGGCCAAGAAAGGTATCCCCACCATGATTTTGGCGGCATCTTCCGTTGACGACGTCTTCGTCATTGTCCTATTTACCATTTTCCTGGGTATGTACGGTGGTCACAAGGTGAACATTGCCTGGCAGTTGGCCGGCATACCTATCTCCGTTGTTCTCGGTATCATCGTTGGCCTGATTCCGGGATATTTGCTGTACAAGCTTTTTCTGAAGTACGACTGGCAGCCACCCCGGCGCACCCTTCTGGTCATGGGAACATCCATCTGTTTGATGTGGTTGGAGGAAGTGGCTCACGGAGTGGTTCCCATTGCCGCCTTGTTGGGGGTAATGGCCATCGGCTTCATCATTCTGGAGAAGGAAGAGGCCATTGCTCACATTATCTCCCAGAAGCTCAAAAAGCTCTGGGTTTTTGCGGAACTGCTGCTCTTCGTATTGGTGGGAGCCCAGGTCAATGTTTCCGTGGCCTGGAAAGCGGGGGCGGCAGGCCTGATAATTATCTTCATCGGTTTGGTGGCCAGATCAATAGGCACCTATATTTCGGTATTGGGAACTGACTACACTTGGAAAGAGCGGCTGTTTTGTGTGGTTGCCTACGTGCCCAAAGCTACGGTACAGGCGGCGATTGGTGCTGTTCCTCTGGAGGCCGGGGTGGCGGGTGGCGAGGTAATTCTGGCGGTGGCTGTGCTCAGTATTCTGGTGACAGCACCTCTGGGTGCCATTGGTATCATGCTCTTGGGCGAACCTATTCTGGAAGAGGAGAAATTGACAAGCTACCGATTCAAGACGCTGCGAGAGAAGCTGCAACTGCCCAGGGTTGGAGAAAGAATCAGAAGCAAGAAGCATGGCACCATCTGGAAGATTATAGAGGAAAAAGAGGTCTGGATAGATGTGTCCGAGGAGGAAGGACTCGAACCCGGCTCCACGCCGGCCATCTACATAAGATTCTGGCAGCCTGAAAGTTCCTCGGTTCCCGGAAGTGGTAAGACCATGGAATACAGATACAGCTTCATCGACAGTTCATTTCACGCCAACTGGGAGATATTGTACGATTAGCTGGCATAGAGCATAGAGCATAGTCAATTAGTTACTTAGGAAATTAGAAAATTGGAAAATTAGTCAAATCGTTTAAACCACTTACCTCTTATCGCTTCTCGGGAAAAATCTTCCTTCTTCACCCAACGCAGTATGTTAGGATACACGTTATCACCTGACAGTTAGTAATTGTAGATTCCAGATTTTGCTTATCCTGGATGGAACCGAATAGCTCTCAAATCTACAATCTGCAATCTTAAATCTAAAATCGCCTTTGTGAGGTGTAATTATGCGATACAAATATGGCATGATTCACGGCCGATTTCAGCCTTTTCATCTTGAGCATCTGCGGTACTTTCGTTTGGTCTGGGAACAATCTGAACATGTGATTGTGGGTATCACCAATCCTGATCCAAGTACTATTTTGGCGGATGAATTGAATGAGCATCGTCACCTGCCGGAAGAAAACCCACTTACCTTTACGGAAAGGCTGATGATGATTCAAGAGACCCTTCGCGACGAGGGATATCCACTGGAGCGGATCTATATAGTCCCTTTGCCGATCCACCATCCTGACCGCTGGCAATACTATGTCCCACCTGGTACGGCAATGTTTGTTGTGGTCTATTCTGCCTGGGAAAGGCAAAAGGCGGAACGATTTCGTAAGGCTGGGCTCGAGGTCGTTGTGGTGGACAATTTGAAAAAAGGAATCAGCGGTCAGGAGGTGCGTTCTCTGCTTGTATCGAATGGCAACTGGGAGAGGTTGGTACCACCAACTGTGGCTCGGTTTTTACAGCGAAAGCCGGAGGACGAGGGATGAGCTGGAAAACGAAACCCACTGATCGGTTTGTCTTGAGATTCATCAAAGTCTATGTCTCGGCTCCGGTATCAGCTCTGTTGGTGCACAGCATGCCGGGAATCAGACCCGCGGTTCTCACCTTTTTGGCAGCCTGTTTGGGAATCAGCGGCGGCATTGCCTTCGGACTGGGTTTTGCCTGGATAGGGGGGCTGCTGGCTGCAGTTGCTCAGATTCTGGATGGCGTGGATGGCCAGGTTGCCAGACTGACTGATAAAGTGAGCTCTGAGGGGGCTTTTCTGGACTCGGTATTGGATCGTTACATGGACTTCTCTCTCCTGTTCGGTATTCTTTTTCACTGTCTGCGCTATTCAGAAGGGGTGGGGTTGTCAGGGGTAATTTTCAGCTCCGGTTGGCTGATTGTGCTTACAGGTTTGGCAGCTGCGGGTTGCAGCCAAGTCAGCTATGCCACCGCCCGCGCTGAAAGTCTTAAACTGGACTATCGCCGGCCGGAGTATGCCGGGAAAGGAAGCCGCACCTCGGTCATTATCATTTGTGGACTTCTCACACCCTTCTGGATTCATTTCCCCCTGATTGCGTTGATCTATCTTGCTCTCCACCCGAACCTGGCCGTGATTATATCACTGCTGCGATTGAAGGGTAGTGGGCGGGATAGTAGTAAGCAGTAGGCAGTCTCAAGATAAATTCGAAATCCGAAGCACGAAATCCGAAACAAATCCGAATTACCAAAATCTAAATGACCAAAACCCGATACTCTCGATAATCTTGCCGCA
Organism: Syntrophobacteria bacterium; assembly: GCA_041560295.1. Taxonomy (GTDB): domain Bacteria; phylum Desulfobacterota; class Syntrophobacteria; order BM002; family BM002; genus BM002. The sequence continues at coordinate 14,074 of JBFFBS010000062.1, forward strand.
GCCTTCGTTTCGAACATTGGGAAATTAGAATTTTGAATTTGTTTCGAATTTCGAATTTCGATATTCGGATTTAGAATGTCCCGCTTTTTGCCTGCTGATGGGGGTTAACGACAAACGATCTATGACTAGTATACTGATGTCGCTCTGTGCTTTGAGCTAAGTGTCTAACGACTCCTCCTCGTCTTGGTATTGTCTTTTCTTGATTGCCACCCTGACAAATCCGGCGACAGTTATCAAGGCTGCAAGAAAAAATAGGATTCCATAGAGATTGCTGGCCAGGTACGTGAACCAGGTAATTCTTCTCTTTAGATGGGTTTGCCACCTTCTCTGGAGGTCATCCTGAGGAATGGAGAAACTCTTCAGGATCGCCGCATCCACTTCATCGCCATCCTCCATATGTTTGAGCAGGTCAAGGAGTCCCTTCTTGCCGAATTCTTGGGTGATAAACTCCACTAAGCTTTTGCTCTCCTCATAAGCCAGCAGCAGAGACTTTTCGTCTCGAGGAAAACGCGTATCTAGTCTCCTGAGACTTAACAGCTTGTTTGCTAAAACAGCGCCATCGAGAACCGATCCTTTTCTGCTCATTATTATCTCTGCTATCCCGTCACTGACCCACTGGCAGACCCCTTCATCAAGCCACCTTGGCAGTATAACTTTTCTTATTTTGTCGTGAAGGAGCAAGTGACATAATTCGTGCTTTATGATTGATCCAAGGCTGAAGGGCTTCGTATTCATCTTCGAATGGTCAATCACTATCAGATTTTTTTGGGTAACAGCGTAGGCAACAATGAGACTGTTCCCGGTCATTTCCCTAAATTTTTCTGAATCATTGACAAGTACTATGGTTGGTTTGAATTCTATTGTCCACTCAAGAATGTTTTCCAATTCAGTTTTTAATGTGGGATACATATCGACGATTTCTTTTGCAGCAATTCTTAGCGGTTTTTCAAACAGAACACTCAGTTGATCTATTTGAATTATTTCTGTGGTCTCGGCGTGAAGCATCTGAAAGGGAGTGGTGAAAAGAAAAAATGCTAGGAGCAACACCTTTTTCGTCATTGTCTTTTCCTCAACGGAAGCTTGCAAACAACCTCAACGCACGGTTGAGCCGATCCTGGAGCTGGAATCTTTCCTCATACCTGCTCGACTAGTCCCCATTAAAGCGGGGAGCAGGAATCCCCAAAATATCACCAAATAGCAACCTTTCAAAGATATTTGGTCAAAATGCCAGAATGATTTGCCAACTGAATGGTTGTTAGGCGCTTTTAGCAATGCGTTCGGAGGGCGGCTCTTGACTCGATCTGCACTATGCGGCTTAGCACAAAGGTGTCTGCCGCCCCAAAATTTACGTATGGCTTGAATTTTGCAAAGAAATTTCATTCGGAAGTGGCGCCGACCTCGGATGCCGATCCAAAGGAGCACAGGAGATTTTGGGAAGGAGGTCCCCATCATGTTGCGTCTCATCAGGATGTGCCCAAAATGCAGAGCCAAGATTATGCTCAGAGTGAGGGTAGGAAAGCGCGTGATGTGCCCTGAATGTAAGAATATGTTTGAGGTGGCCAAGGCGGCCTAGTTAAGGTCAGCAAGAGACAGCAGATATGCTGAGAGGCTGCCTCGATTCAATGAACCAGAGCAGAAAGAAGGATAGGACCAGCTATGACACTTACCAAAGCCGACATCGCAAATGTCATTAGCAGCCAGGTAGGGTACACCAGGAAGCATTCTCTCAAGGTAGTCGACTCCCTGTTCGAATTGATCAAACATTCACTGGAGAATGGCGAGGATGTCCTCATAAGTGGTTTTGGAAAATTCTCGGTGAAAGAAAAAAGGGAGAGAAGGGGAAGAAATCCCCAGACTGGAGAGCCGATCATTCTGTCGCCCAGAAAAATCGTGACCTTCAAGTACTCTGGGAAGCTACGGCATTTTGTGAATGGAGACGGTTAGCAGCGCTCTCCAGGGGACTGCCCCCATCATAACCCAGGAAAGCATGCGTGCTTAACCTCTCCATTGAATTAAACTGTTCTATTTGAAAAGGTCATCCTGCATTTCTATCCTGCGTTGTTCCAGGGCATGTTTCAGGAACATCCTTTCTGCATTTCTGTAATCTTCTCCAGAGTAATGGTTCTTGTTCTCCGGGATTCTAAACATGGCTTTATACTTCTTTAGTAATAAATAAATCCCGGATTTCTTCTTCCGTTTCTTCATCGTCAACCTCAACTTGCTTTGGGAATCAGGCCACCTGAGCATCACAGCCAGATTGAATGCCCGGCTGGAGATTCTCTGCGATCCTGCCCACTTCTTCGCTTTCTTCCACTTCGTCTTTCTGGACCACTGTAGTGAGGATCATCCAACTTTCGGCGGTCCTGACAGAAACGTCTCTCTTCTCCCCTGCGGCGTTCTTCCCGGGATGTGGTCATGAAAATCTCCGGTTTCCCATTTGAGTTCTCCGCTCAGGGCTAACCTTGAGCAAGATGTGCAACACCGAGTCGAAACCTGCATGAAGGCAAACCGCTTTCTTGCAGGTGCTGATTCACGAATCCCCAGGATTCGTGAATTATGCGGGTTAGGTGGGCACGTCGAGAATTTTGCATACACGTATTGATCGTTTGCGGTACTTATTAACATTGTTGTTAACACAAATCATACCAACTCAGACTCATTTCATTTTTATTTGTATTTACGAATATTTATACGATTATTCGTGTAATAATTTTGACATATTCTGGGGTAATGCAGTTCATAAAGTAGAAAAAAAATACCACTTTTTTCTAGATTATTGGCGTGGAGGAACCAGGGGGAAATTGCAGTTTCTTGTTTTAATTTCAGCCACCTGGCATGTATTTTGCTTTAGAGATTGCTCTAAAGGTTTGAAAATACAGGATATAACA
>JBFFBS010000063.1:0-16941 GCA_041560295.1 Syntrophobacteria bacterium
GAGCCAAGCTATTTTTTTTGGTTCCTTATGGTCTGAAGGGCGAATGAGGTGGCCTTGCCACGGTCCAGAGGAGGAAAGAATCCGCTCCATCTCCATGGATGTCACCACATTGGGATGTTGGGCATAAGCATATTCATCGTGCATGGAGGGATCGAAGGGTTTGAAACCGGTGGCCAAGATGATGGAGCCCACCTCGAGTTCCACCTCTTCATCAACCTGGGTATGGTCTATGGCGTCAGTGGGGCAGAAGTCGGCGCAGATTTTACAATCACCGGTAAGAAAATGGGCGCATTTGGATCTATCTATGGCAGGGATGTTGGGCACTGCCTGCGCATAGGGGACGTAGACAGGCTTTCGTCCCTTCAAGCCCTCATCATACTCTGACAATATTGGTCGAATCTCTTTATCGGTGATTTCGTCGAGCTTGATGTGGCCGGTGGGGCAAATAAAGTCGCAGGCGCCGCACGCCACACATGCTTCCGAGTAAGTGTCGAAGGGGGTTGCCACCTCCATTTCCGTGCCACGGCCGGAGAAGTCAATTGCTCGAGCGCCAATCCTTTCGCACATGCGGGTGCAGAGGCCACAAAGAATGCAACTATCATCGTCCAGCTTAAACCTGGGTTCATCGATACCATACTGGGCCGCCAGATCTTTAACGAAATCATTGTTGGGGCAGCGGGCCAGCAAGAGCTCAACTATCACCTGTCGGTGGCGTAAAACCTCCTCGGTGTCGGTCTTGACCTCCATGCCCGTCCACACCGGATAGTTACAGGCGGTGACAAATCTCGTTCTCCGCCCGTCGAAAAGCTCTACTGAACAGATTCGGCACAAGCCAGCCGGTTCCAGTGCTTTATGGTTGCAAAGGGTGGGTATGTGAATATTATGAGCCTCCGCAACCTGGAGGATAGTTAATCCCTCCTCGGCCTGGACTTCTCTTCCATCAAGAGTAAAGGTCACCATTTTGTATTCCTCGTCACGCGTTCGTTACTTGATGGCTATCGCGTCAAACTTACACGCCTCATAACAGATTGAACACTTGATGCACTTTTCCTGGTCAATAGTGTGCAGTTCCTTTTTCTCGCCCGAGATAGCTTGCTCCGGGCATTTCCTAAAACAGACGTGGCAGCCGTTACAGTTTTCTTCATCTATCTCGTAGTAGAAGAGCTCCTTGCAGACACCGCCGGGGCACTTCTTATCGTAAATGTGCGTTTCATATTCGTTACGAAAATAGGCCAAGGTGGTGAGAACTGGATTCGGGGCGGTTCCTCCCAAAGCGCAGAGAGAGAGTTTCACCACCGTGTCGGAAATATCTTCCAGTAGCTCAATGTCGCCTTCTTTGCCTTTGCCAGCGCAAATGTCGGTTAATACCTGCAGAAGTCTCATGATACCCTCTCGGCAGGGCACGCACTGGCCACAGGACTCCTCTTGGAGAAATTCGAGGAAGTACCTGGCCACGTCCACCATACAGGTGTCCTGGTCCATGACGATCATGCCGCCAGAGCCCATCATGGAGCCCGCCTGGGTCAGCCTTTCGTAATCCACCGGCAGATCCAGCAATGCCTCGGGAACGCAACCACCTGAGGGGCCTCCGGTTTGCACGGCCTTGAACTTCTTTTTTCGGAGAATTCCTCCCCCCACATCGTAGATTATTGTTCTCAGAGAAGTGCCCATGGGCACTTCTACCAGGCCGGTATTTTTTACCTTGCCCACCAGGGAGAAGACCTTTGTGCCTTTGCTCTTTTCGGTGCCCAGAGAAGCGTACCACTCGGCCCCCTTACCCATTATTGCCGGCACGTTGGCCCAGGTCTCCACGTTATTGAGAGTAGAAGGACTCTGGCGGTATCCCTTCTCCACCGTATGGATATATTTGGCGCGAGGCCTGCCAACCTTACCCTCGAGAGAGCGCATCAGAGCCGTCGACTCACCGCAGACAAAAGCACCTGCTCCTGTACTGATCTTTATGTTGAAGTTGAAACCGCTGCCTAAAATGTCATCTCCCAAAAGGCCGTACGTTTCAGCTTGCTTTATGGCTTCAACCAGTCTGACCACAGCCAAGGGGTATTCGTTGCGGACATAGATAAAACCTTCATCAGAACCAATGGCGTACGCCCCGATGATCATACCCTCCAGCACACTGTGTGGGTCACCTTCCAGGACACTCCTGTCCATATAAGCGCCGGGGTCACCCTCGTCCGCATTGCAGATAACGTATCTTTTCTCTCCGTGAGCCTTGCGGCAAGTGGCCCATTTTATTCCTGTGGGAAAACCTCCCCCACCCCTTCCCCTTAATCCCGAGATCTTTATAGCCTCAATAATTTCGTCCGGTTCCATTTCATGCAAAGCATTGAATGCCGCGAAATAGCCACCTCTACCTATGTACTCTTCAATGCTTTCAGGATCGATGTAGCCGCAATTTCTCAGAGCTATCTTGAGCTGTTTTTCGTAAAAAGGTATTTCTTCCAAGGTTGGAATTCCGTTGGTGGAAAAGACTTCACTCAAGGGATTCTCGATATCGTCTTCAAGAACGGAGCGGGGATCCCTCATCTGACCAAGAATGTGTTTCTCTGAGTACTCGGCTTTCTGATGAGCTTCCACGAGCTCCTCGATGTTGTCCGCTGTGACGTGCCGGTAAACAATGCGGGGCTGGCCGGAGGCTTGGATGTCCACCAGCGGCTCTTCCTCGCATAACCCCAAACAGCCGGTTCTGGCCACTAATACATCCTTTTTCTTGAAAATCTCGCGGGCCCTATCGTATACCTCCTTGGCCCCAGCAGCGATGCCGCAGGTGGCCATCCCAACATTCATCTTAAGCAGCGCAGGTACATAGAGAGAATCATGCACCTCACCCCGTATCTTCTGCAAATGGTCTTTCTTTGTTATCCTCATGACTCGACGCCTTCTCAGTTTTGAATAGCTTTAACCTGGATATTTCATGAATCACTCGCTGCGACCACGGATATGGCCGTCCTTCCTGGCGTCCTCAGCTGTCGGTCCCTGCGACGTACCGTCAGGTACGGAAACCAATCCCGCGGTACCGCGGGACGAGTTGCCCGGTGGCCCGCCCATCTAATTCGCGCTCGCTCCGCTTCCGCCTACGTTAAAACTTCGGCGAGACAAGCCGCTCAGTCCCGCAAGCGGGTTCCCAGTTTCGTGGTCTCGCGACACCAATGCATGAAATATCCAGGTTAGTCATATTGGTCTACGGTCTTAAGGGTTTTCTCTGAATCAGTGCGGGCGTATACTTTTTCATTAATAGTTACAACAGGCCCCAAACTACAGCAGCCAATGCAGCGAACCGTCTCCAAAGTAAAACGCATATCTTCTGTAGTATCACCGGCAGGTATTCCTAGATGGCTTTCTAGCCTCTCCTTGATGCGTTCGCCTCCACGGACGTGACAGGCTGTACCGAGACAGATGGTGATAATATTCTTACCCCTCGGTTCAAGGCTAAACATGCTATAAAAAGTAGCAATTCCATATATCTGACTCAACGGAACGTCGAGCTTTGTGGAAACGTAATGTAAAGCAGGTCTGGGGAGAAAATTGTACTCATTGTTGATTGCCTGCAAGATCATGATGAGATTCTCTTTGTCCCCGGCAAACCTCTCTTCGATCAGGTCATCTAAGGCCCTAAAATCCACTTCTGGCTGCTCCACCATATCTGCCATCTGCTGTGAAGTTGCGCTTTCGACCACGGTTCATTCCTCCCAGTTCGTCTCAGTTCAGGCTTAGACCTTTAGCCCTGAACCTCTTTAGGATATGGCTCATTGGTCACTGGACAGTTAACATAACAGATGCCGCAGGCAGTACAGAGCTCCGGGTCAATATAGCGGGCTCGCTTATTGACCTTCACCTTAAACTTGCCTGGTTTTCCCTTGACGCTGACTAAATCCGCGAGAGTGATCAACTCTATATTCAAATGCCGGCCGACCTCGACCAGTTTAGGGGAGATAATTCACATGGCGCATTCATTGGTGGGAAAGGTCTTGTCGAGCTGCGCCATTACTCCGCCGATGGCAGGGGATTTTTCAAGCAGGTAAACGTAGTAGCCGGAGTTCGCCAGATCCAAGGCGGATTGCATTCCGGCGATACCACCGCCTACTACCAGAACTGAACCGATGGTTCCGCTTTTTTTCTTCTTGGCACTCATGTCTTCTCCTGCAATGAGCTAGATTGAGATGTAAGGGCAGATCTTTGGCAAGAAGAGAGGGTCATATTTAGTGCTTGCACAAAATGACCATGAGAAATGGTCAAGGCCCATCCATTGCACTCTAAAGCTACATTTTCTAGTATGGTGGGTGTTGGTTGTCAAGAAAAATGTAAAATTTGTCTCGACCTCTTTATCCCGTTTGTGCATTTCATCACGGAGTGCAATTTTAACCAATAATCATGTAAAAATCAATTGGAAATGGATCTTTTCAGGTCAACTGACTCTTTCGTTGACAGTCCAACTTTTCTTACCTATATCCTTGATAATCTCTTCTCTTTTTGTCATAAAGATGATCTGTTGGCATAGAGCATGGAGCATAGGGTTGCTTGGTTGGGGGTTGGAGGAGCGCTTCGCTTGAGATTGGAGGCAGTATAGAGGAATATCGGAAATCCACCATTTTAGCTTCGGGCCTTGAGCCTTGCGCCTTATGCCATAAACGCCGTTCGCTATGTCCTTGGCGCTCTGGCCCTACCAGCAACGGACAACGGACAACTGACAACGGACAGGATGTAGGGTGGGCATTGCCCACCACCAAGTTTACTAATGGCAAACTAGCTTTGGAGTTTTGAATCATGAACATTCACGAGTATCAGGCAAAGGGGTTATTTAAACAGTTCGACATCCCAATACCTCAGGGCAAAGTGGCCTTCAGTGTAAATGAGGCCAAAGAAATTGCCGAGGAATTGGCCAGCATGCCGGTGGTGGTCAAGGCCCAGATTCATGCCGGGGGCCGTGGCAAGGGTGGCGGCGTCAAGCTGGCTCAGTCCATTCAAGAGGTGGAAAGCTTTGCTGGGGAGATTTTGGGTATGACTCTTATCACCCACCAGACAGGGCCTGAGGGAAAGCTGGTGCGCAAAGTCCTGGTGGAAGAAGGGCTTGAGATTGACAAGGAGCTCTATCTGGGAGTGGTGCCCGACAGGAGTTCTGCCAGCCTGATCTTTATGGCAAGTGAGGCGGGGGGCATGGACATCGAAGAGGTAGCCGACAGTACCCCTGAGAAAATTATCAAGCAGCAGGTTAGACCCGGCGAAGGATTGCAGGGTTTCCAGGGCCGCGCTCTGGCCTATGGACTCAATCTGGAGCCGGCTCTGATCAAGCAGTTCATCCCTCTGGTGGCGAAGCTCTATACCCTTTTTATGCAGTACGATTGCTCCCTGGTGGAGATCAACCCGTTGATCATCACCAAAGACAAGCAACTCATTGCCCTGGATGCCAAGATCAATGTGGACGACAGCGCACTCTACCGACATAAAGAGATTCAGGACTTCCGTGATCTGGATGAGGAGGATCCCATGGAAGTGGAGGCTTCCAAGTATAATCTGAACTACATCAAGCTTGATGGCAACATCGGCAACATGGTCAACGGCGCCGGCTTGGCCATGGCCACCATGGACATCATCAAGCTGGCTGGGGCTGAGCCTGCTAATTTTCTGGATGTAGGCGGCGGGGCCAGCGCCGAGATGGTAGAAAACGGCTTTCGTATTATACTGAGCGATAAAAACGTCAAGGGAGTTTTGATCAACATCTTTGGCGGCATATTGCGCTGTGACATACTGGCTCAGGGCGTGGTGGAGGCTGCCAACAAGGTGGGAATTGGTGTTCCAGTCGTGATCCGGATGGAAGGTACCAACGTGGAAGAAGGACGCAGGATTCTGGATGAGTCCGGCCTGGATCTCAAGGTGGCAACTGACGTCTGGGACGCTGCCTCCAAGGTAGCGGAGATAGCGCGAAGCGCATAGCGCACGGCGCGACGCGCGAAGCACAAGGTCCAAGGCACAAGGCACAGGGCACAAGGAGATTATTTCGAATTTCGGATTGCGAATTTCGAATTTTAAAATCGAAGTTTTGTATTTTGCCTTACGCCTTACGCCTACATTGCTGATGGCAGAAAGATTGAGAAATGAGAGGTTTTAAATGAGCATACTGGTTGATGAGAACACGCGTTTACTGGTTCAAGGGATCACTGGCAAAGAGGGGCAGTTTCACACCCGTCAGTGTGTTGAATACGGGACCAATGTGGTTGCCGGGGTAACCCCTGGCAAGGGTGGCCAGGAAATGGATGGTATCCCAGTATTCAACACTGTGGAGCAGGCGAGGCAGGAGACCGGTGCCAACGGGGCCATGATTTTCGTACCGCCAGGCTTTGCCGCCGATGCCATTATGGAAGCGGCAGCTGCTTCCATTGAGGTAATTGTGGCCATCACCGAGGGCATACCAGTGTTGGATATGATGAAGGCTTACCATGCGGTCAAGAGTAGTGGTTCGCGCCTCATTGGCCCCAACTGTCCCGGGATAATCTCACCCGGAAAATGTAAGGTGGGGATCATGCCAGGACCTATCCACCTGGAGGGTTCGGTGGGGGTGGTCTCACGCAGCGGCACTCTGACTTACGAGGTGGTGGATCAGTTGACCAAGAATGGCGTGGGTCAGAGCACCTGTATAGGCATCGGTGGTGATCCTATTATTGGCACGAACTTCATCGATGCTTTACAGTTGTTCGAGGCAGATCCCTCCACCAGTGGAATAGTTATGGTTGGGGAGATTGGCGGCTCGGCAGAGGAGGATGCGGCTGAATTCATTGTTCGGGAAGTGAGCAAGCCTGTCATTGGTTTTGTAGCGGGGCTCACCGCGCCTCCTGGCCGGAGAATGGGCCACGCCGGAGCAATCATCAGCGGCTCCAGCGGCACGGCCCAAGCTAAAATCGAAGCTATGGAAAAGGCCGGGATTACGGTAGTCAGGAACTTGGGAGAGCTAGGCAAGACGGCTGTGGAGGTTTTCGGTAATTAGGTCTCGCGCAGGCAAGATCGCGGCTGAAAGCCGCTACCACAGCGCTTTGCGCAGAAGGTAAATAGTCAATTATTTAATGAGTGAATAGCCTGACTGATTTGTCGGATCAACCTTACTAACGTAAGAACGATCCGACCTACGGGTCTCGTTCCTTCTCGTAATCAGTAGGTCGGATGGTTACGCATAGCGGGTTCATCCGACGATAGTTCTTCAATCAGCCTTTCATTACTCCACTACTCCACCACTCCATTACTCCGGCATACTCCCACATGAAAAATGGCCACTGTAAACCCCCTCGGGGGGGGCTCAAAGCCCCTCACGGCCCGATTACAAGAATAATACATAACTTTCAATTGAGCGTTATCACTTAATTAAGGTAGTATATTGAATCTGGGCTTGAGATTAAGCCCGAGGCTTGCCCGGTAACCTTTACAAATCTGGAGATTCAACATGAACATCGCTGTTGTTGGTGGGGGTAAACGCTGTAGTATTTTGATAGATTCTATCGAAAAACACACTTTTCGAGAGATATCCCCCAGAGTGGTGGCAGTGGCAGACCTCAAAAACGACGCTCCCGGTCTGGTTAAGGCGAGAGCAAAAGGTCTACTCGTTACCGAGGATTATAACGATTTTTTTGATAGAGATGATATCGATCTCATCATAGAACTTACAGGCAAGGAAGACGTGTACGACGATATTTTGCTTAAGAAGAAGGAAACAGTTCGGGCCATCAACCACAGGACTGCGACGCTTTTTTGGGAATTCACTCTCTCTTCCAGGATTGAGCAAAAAGCAAGAAGGAAACTTCAAGAAACCAGGGCAATTTATAATGTCCTCATCAATGAACTCATTCAGGAAGACGTTATCGTTATGGCGTCTAATTACCGAATTCTAGATATCAATCAAACCTTGGCGAACAAACTCGGTATGCAACGGAAGGATGCCATTGGCCGATACTGCTACGAACTCTTGCACCATGAAAGTGCTCCCTGTTCCGGGGAAGAACATCCCTGTCCACTGGTTAAGACCGTCGAGACCGGGAAACCCTTTCGGGTAACGCATATCCACCTGGACAAGGGCAAAAGGCAACTTTATTATTCGATTTCCTGCTACCCCCTTATTGATAACGGTGAGGTGGTGGGGGCCATAGAAATAGCCAGGGACATCACCAGGGATATCAGTATTCAGAAAGGGATGATGCAATACGACAAGATGGCTTCCATTGGTCGTTTGGCAGCAGGTGTGGCCCATGAAATCAATAATCCACTGACAACAATTCTAACCAGCGCCATGTTGATCCAAGAAGATACGGAACCTGAGGATCCAAATTACCAGGAATTACAGATCATAGCAGACGAAGCTCTGCGCTGTCGTAAGATTGTAAGCAGCCTGCTGGATTTTGCCCGGCAGTCAGAACCGGTCAAGGCAAAGCATGATCCCAATATAGTTGTCACAGAATCCGTGGTTCTAACCAGAAAACAGGCGGCGTTCAATGACGTGGCAGTGGAGGAAAGTCTCACCCAGGATCTGCCACTCATCAACATGGATAAAGACCAGATTGAACAAGCTCTGATTAACTTGATACTCAATGCAATTGCAGCGACTGATGCCGGAGGAAAAGTCACTGTTAGCACCAGCCTTGTCGCAGAAGCCGAAAGTGTGGAACTTGCGGTCAGCGACTCAGGCAAGGGTATTCCCGAGGAAGATATGGGTAAGATTTTTGATCCTTTTTTTACCACCAGGGAAAGTGGAACCGGTCTTGGACTGGCCATAACACACGGCATCATTGAACAGCACGGTGGAACGATAAAGGTTGACAGTAAACTTGGCCAAGGGACAACGTTTACCATCAGGCTGCCGTACAACCACGGAGGCAACGATGCCCATTGATCGGAGCCCTCGTATCTTGGTCATAGATGATGAGCTCTCCATCTGTCAGAACTGCATAAAGATTTTATCTAAGATCGACTGTGAAGTTGAATATGCCTTAAACGGCTACGATGCCCTGAAGATGATGGAGGTTGAACCGTTTGAGGTGATCATAACTGACTTGAAAATGAGTAGTTTGGGAGGCATGGAGGTTCTCAGCCGGGTAAAAGCGGCGTACCCTGACACCATGGTTATCGTGATCACCGGTTACGCCAGTGTATCTTCAGCGGTGGAAGTGATGAAAATGGGGGCGTTTGACTACCTGCCGAAACCGTTTACCCCAGAGGAACTCCGCGGTGTTGTGCGCCAAGCCGTGGCTGAAAGAGCCATCCAGCGCCAAAACCGAAGACTTAAGCAACAACAGGGAGATTTACGAGCATTTTCTCACCAACTCATTGGTGACAGTCCCAAGATAGAAAAAGTGATCGAGATGGTGAGAAAGGTTGCACCTACCGATTCGACGGTTCTTATCTCAGGCGAAAGTGGCACAGGGAAGGAGTTGATTGCCAGGGCAATACATGCCAACAGCAAAAGGGGAAACAAGTCTTTTTTTGCGGTAGACTGCGGAACCATTTCCGATACTTTGCTAGAGAGCGAACTATTTGGACATACCAAAGGATCGTTTACTGGGGCGCATCAAGACAAACCCGGCATTTTCAAAGTGGCGAACGAAGGGACCGTTTTTTTAGATGAGATAGGCAATATTAGCTTGGAAGTACAGGCCAAACTTCTACGCTTTTTGGAGGGCCGCGAATTCTTGCCTCTGGGAAGTACAAGCGTGCAAACGGTTAATGTTCGGCTTATTCTTGCCACCAATCAAGATCTCAAGGAAATGGTTTCTGAGGGCTCTTTCAGAGAAGACTTCTATTACAGAATTTTTGTCTACCCTATTGCTATGCCGCCATTAAGAAAAAGAAAAGAGGATATTTTGCCCATCGCATATCATTTCCTGGAGCAGTTTAACCGCAGTTTAGGAAAGAATATCGGAGGCTTTGACAGCAACGCCGTGAATAAGTTGACCCAACATGACTGGCCAGGAAATGTGAGGCAGCTGAGAAATGCCATCGAGAGAGCGGTCATTCTTTGTGACAAGGAGCTAATAAGCCTGAAGGAGCTTCCCTTCACAGATGAGGTCGAGCAACTGATTGAGCGCGTTCCGTCGACCAATGAAGAACTCAAGAGAATTAAGAAGGAGATCAGACAGAAGGCGGTTGGTGAGGTGGAGAAGAATTTTGTTATCAATGCTCTGGCCCTCAATAATTGGAACGTGACTCAGGCTGCCAAAAAAGTCGGACTTCAGCGAACGAATTTCCAGAATCTTATGAAAAAGCACGGTATTAAACTTCAACAACGTGTTAGGTCGAAAAGAAAGAAAGGTGCGGGTTCTTCCGACAAAACAGAGTGATCAAGAGAATTTCGGAATAGGATTAGGTTTTTTGCCCAGCAAGATATCCACACTCTCCCTCTCCCCCAATCAGTGGGGGAGAGGGTTGGGGTGAGGGGGTATCTGCTTCGGTATGCTCATTGTTCACCCCTCACCTTAATACTCTCCCCTCAAGGGGAGAGGAAATTTTTTGGGGGCGCTAAGTAGAATATGCGCTTTCCTGAATTTCCCAGCACATCTATGTATTGGGATCGAGTGTTTAATATCTCGTATCAAGTGTCCGGCATCTAGCATCCTACCTCTTTGAGAATTCCATTTCCCCCGCTTCAATAATATACCCTGTATTTTTTTTATATACACCAAGAAATCCTTCATCGGTTCACCATGGTGCAGGGTGAGATTTGCTCTATAGAAGGCTTTTTTACATTAATATTACCAAATGTTAGCAGGTATTTGATCTTTCGGAGGTAAACCCAGCTTGGGATCATGTTTCACAAAAATAAGTGTATATTTTATTTATACACTTGTTCGGCGGCAGAGCCCCTATATATGAATTTTTAATTAATTATTTCAAATGTTTAAAAGGTTTAAGCGACATTGGCACATACCCTGCTATAAGACGGAGTAGATGTTACTCAGCTTTTAGCGGAGGAGATTTCGATTTGGTTTCAGGTAACCAAAGTTAACATTACATTTCATTGCGGGGGAAATGATGGAAGCAAAAACCAAAATTCTGGTAGTCGACGATGAAGTGAAAATCTGTCGAAATGTGCAAAAGATTCTAGCCAAAGATGATTATGATGTTAGTTACGCTTCAAGTGCTGACGAAGCCCTGGAAAAAATGGCCAAGCAATCATATTCGCTCTTGATTTCCGACATAATCATGCCGGGAATGAATGGGCTTGAATTTCTGAAACTTGTCAAAAACCAGTGGCCACTCACCAAAGTTATCATGTTTACAGCATATGCATCCACCGATACAGCCGTGAAGGCAATGCGGCTGGGAGCTGTGGACTACATTCCCAAGCCGTTCACCCCAGATGAGTTAAGACTGCCGGTGGAACTTGCTTTGACCGGGGAATTGACTGAAGCCACTCCGACTGAACAAGAAATAGAGGCTATCAATGTAATCGATATTGACAGCCCTTTTGACACAGATGAGGTGGCGAAATACACGGATGAAGATTATGCGAAAAGTGTCAGTCGTTCGGATATACCGATTGCTGGAGGTCCCAGCCCCGAACTCATGGAAAACTATTGCGAAATGGGAGCAATGGTCTGCGAGATCTTCGCGAAGGTAGGAGGTACATGCAAGGGGGGGATGAAGACCGGCAAGTGTCCCCAGATAGAGGCAAGGAAGAGAAAGGCAGCCAAGCAAAAACAGGGATTCGATCCAAACAAGCTCATCGGCATTGATATGCCCTTCGATTATGAGGAAGTGGCAGCGATAACCGGTCCAGAGTATGTTCAGTACCTGGACCGTGACGGCTATGCTTTTATGCCTTATGAGCAACTCAAGAAAAATGCTGCCCGCTTTCTGGCCACAGAGCCTGAACCCGCACAAGTTTCCCTTGAAGTTGTTGAAGACGCTGTGCAGCACGACATACTGGTTATAGAAGACGAGGTGGCGGTCAACAACAATATCAGAAAGATACTTGCCAAGAAGGGTTATCAGGTGGATCAGGCGGTCACCAAGGAAGAGGCCCTGCAAAAGATAGATCAGAGAGCCTACAAGCTGGTTCTGCTAGACTTAAAAATTCCAGGAGTCAAAGGCTTGGAGCTTCTGCGGGCAATTCGTGAAAAGAGACCGGAAAGCATGGTAATTATCATTACCGGATACGCCAGTATAGAAACAGCAAAAGAAACAGCTCGATTGGGAGCTGTCGCTTACCTGCCCAAGCCATTTACTCCGAATGAAGTGCGGGACGTAACGGAGCAGGCTGTTCAGCTTGCAGCTTAAGAAACCCTTAACCCGGGTAAGCATAAATCTCCCGGCGTTAGAGACCGCCGGGAGATTTTTTTGTCCTACCACAAGCCCTTATATCTCACGGGCTTGTTTGCAAATCTCCCATCTCCCTGCTACCATGAAATTTCCTTGAAATATGACAAAATATGTTGAGGCGGTTGCCAGTGAACCTTTATCTTATAGGTTATCGCTGTACGGGCAAGACCAGCGTGGGCCGACTGCTCGCCAAAGCTATGGCCTGGGACTTCGTTGATATGGACCATGAGTTGGTCACAGAGTTCGGGATGCCAATTGAGGAGATGGTCGACAGCCGGGACTGGAAATATTTCAGGGAGCGCGAAGGCAAGCTGCTCCAGCGGCTCAGCCAGGCGACAAAACAGGTTATCTCTACAGGCGGTGGGGTAGTAACAGTTCCCGAAAATATCGCCATCATGCGTGACAGCGGGAAAGTAGTTTGGCTTCATGCCAGTCCGGATACCATTGCCGCACGGATGGAAGCGGACAGAACCACTGCCGGCCAACGGCCCCCTCTCCATGGGAACGACTCTGTCGTTGAGATCGAGGAGGTTCTGGCAGAAAGACTGCCCCTCTATGATGAAGCCATGCATCTGCAAGTGGAAACAGATGACTTGTCTGTGAAGGAAGTGACCGAGAGTATTTTGCGGTGGTGGAAAACGCTTGAAGAAGACACATAGGGGAGGAGGAATGCCGCCGTCTACTAGGAACTGGGAACATTTATCATCTGGAATTTATCATCTCGCATTCGTCATTGCACATTCATATATGAAGCTAATGATGACGGTATATTGAAATGCGAAATGCGAAATAGGAAATGGGAAATGGCGCAGAGCGCCATGCGCTTAGCGCTTTGCGGAAAATAGGAGTGGCCTATGCCAGGAAATACCTTTGGTAGCATGTTTCGCGTCACTACCTGGGGTGAATCCCATGGACCTGCCCTGGGTGCTGTGGTTGACGGCTGTCCGCCAGGCTTGACTCTCACAGCAGAGGACATAAACCAAGAACTGGCCTGGCGACGAGCTCGCGATAGTCGTGTCTCCACTTCTCGCCGTGAACCGGATCAAGTGGAGGTCTTGTCAGGTGTTTTTGAAGGTCGCACCACCGGCACGCCCATAAGCCTCGTGATCTACAACCGAGATGTGGACAGCAGCGCTTACGATGATCTCAAGAATGTCTTTCGACCGGGCCACGGTGACTACACTTACTGGCACAAATATGGAATTCGAGAGCGGCGGGGAGGTGGCAGGGCCTCGGGACGGGAGACAGTGGCTCGGGTAGCTGCCGGAGCTGTGGCGAAAAAGGTCCTGGATCAGGAAGGGATTACCGTATTGGGGTACACGTTGGCCTTGGCTGGCATTCGTGCTCAAGACTTGGATTTTGGTGAGATTTTTAAAAACCCGCTTTTCTGTCCAGATCCCGAAGCAGTCCCACGAATGATGCAACGTTTGCAAGAGATCAAAGAGAGCGGAGATTCGGCTGGAGGGGTGGTGGAGGTCCGGGCTCAAGGATGTCCGGTCGGCCTCGGTGAACCGGTTTTCGCCAAACTGGATGCAGCCCTTGCTGGAGCTCTGATGGGGATTGGCGCGGTGAAAGGTGTGGAGATCGGCAGCGGCTTTGCAGCAGCAGGAATGCTCGGCTCAGAGAACAACGATCCCTTGAGTCCAGGAGGGTTTCTTTCCAATAACTCCGGCGGCATTCTGGCTGGCATTTCCAACGGGGACGAGATTGTGGCTCGCGTGGCGGTGAAACCAATTTCCTCTATTGAGAAGGAGCAGGAGACCATCACCGAGGACGGTGAGCCCGTAACCCTCTCGGTCAAGGGAAGGCACGACGTCTCGGCCATCCCCCGTATCGTGCCCGTTTGCACCGCTATGGTGCGGTTGGTTCTGGCAGATATGCTGTTACAACAGAAAGCGATAAGGTAGGCATCAATACGAAGTAAGGGCGAGACAAGAAGCGGAGGGCATAAAACAGATGGCGTAAGGCTTAAGGAGCAAGGCATGGAGCATAGAGCATGGGGCATGGAGTTCTTAAAAACATAGAAACTGTTATTTTTTTGCTGCCCGCTGCTAGCTAACACAGGCCCTGTGCCTTGCGCCACATGGTTTTCGGTTCGTGACTCCTGCTTATAAGTTCTTTCCGCTTACTAAGTCTTTAGCTTGAGCTCCTCAAACAACCCGTCTGCGTACTCCAGAATATGGTCGCGCTGGTTCTTGTTAGCATACTGAATGCACCCACAGCGGAGGCGAGTTCGAGTGCGAATTAACAGTTCGAAGCTCACGGACTGGTGGTCCAGATTGACGGCGAAGTAATAAGGCTGACAGTCTGTGTGTTCTAACTGCAGCTCTCCATAAAGCGATTCAGGCACGAGGACCCAATAAATCCCTGGTAGATCGCCAGCTTCTGAATTGCCGTTGAAGTAATCTTCCAGCTTTAGATAATCACCTTCTCGCAATTGGTCGATCACGTATTGTTTCATAGCTACAGCTCGATATCTCCAGTTCGATTTCAGATGTCAAAGCGGAAGGTTGATAACCGAACATCTATCCTAGCACCATAACCCGCCTATAGCCTAATGTAAAACCGTTTTTGCTGGATTTCCAGGGAACCTTTCG
Organism: Syntrophobacteria bacterium; assembly: GCA_041560295.1. Classification (GTDB taxonomy): domain Bacteria; phylum Desulfobacterota; class Syntrophobacteria; order BM002; family BM002; genus BM002. Next base: position 14,910 of record JBFFBS010000063.1, read on the forward strand.
CTAGAATGATTAGAAGGATATACAATGCAGGAAAGAGTCTTCGTGCACGATCACAAGTTCTGCTTCAGGGACGATCGAGTAGCCGAATTTTGCGTGGCAGCTCTGTTTCGATAGTCACACCATAATCCAGAAAATACCAGCGTTCATTGATGGAATACCGGCAGCGGAAGTGTGCCTGACGCCATGAGTATGGGAAGCTAAAAGACAGTGGGAGATCAGGGTCTGGACCGAAAGAGGCGTTGTGGCAGATTGCTGGACCGAGTACAGGTGAATGCACCTTACCGCCAGTTGGTGGACGAGTATCTGGGGTTGTTTCTCCGCTACGGCATAAACCCAGAGATTGGGTTTGACGCGTTGGCCCTGGAAACAGCTAGCAAGGAGGCCATGGCGGAGATGGCCCGCCTCATGAAGGAGCAGGGCAGGACAATCACTTTTCATGGCCCATTTATGGATCTAGCCCCCGGCGGCCTTGATGAACGTGTTCGAGAAGTCACCGCCCGGCGGCTGCAACAGACCATGGAACTGGTCCCTGTTTTCCGGCCGCAAAGTGTTGTGTTCCATACGGGATATGATGAACGTCGTTATCACGCACACCGTGCAGAGTGGTTGTCCGGAAGCTTGGCCACCTGGGAACCTCTCATTCAGCAGGCCGAAGAGATGGGGGTGGTGATCCACCTCGAAAACGTTTATGAGCAAACGCCGGAGATGATCCTCACCCTCATAGAAGAGATGGACTCCGAAAATCTTGGTTTCTGTCTCGATATGGGTCATATGAACGTTTTCGGGGAAGTTGCGTTGTCGGAATGGCTTGACGCTTTGGGTCCCCATCTCAAAGAGGTTCACCTTCATGACAACAACGGCCATAGCGACAGCCACGGTCCCATCGGCAGCGGCACAGTACCATTTAAGGAGCTATTTCAGTACTTGCACGATCAAGAAAAGAGACCCGTGGTTACTCTCGAGCCGCATGAAGAGGCGACGCTTTGGGTGAGCCTGGAAAACCTTGAGAAGCTCTGGCCTTGGCAGGAGGAGGAAACACGGAGATTTTAGATTTAGGAATGCGGATTGCGGAATTCGAAATAAGTCCTTTATTTGAGCTTTATTAATTTCAATCCGAAATGTTAGGAGGGATGTGCTTATAAGAATTGGCTGACGGACAAGGTTTTCACGATCCACCGTAGATTTGTGGTTGAATGAGGCAACAAACCAGTGAGAATCCGAAAGGGCAAACTGTGGAAGCACGAGAGGCAAGGTCGATGAAGACGCTGGTGGAATACATTGTCAAAGCCCTGGTTGACGATCCTGATCAAATCATGATAGCCGAGAGAACTGGCCGCAATACCACCATTATTGAGCTGGCGGTTGCCAAGGAAGACATTGGTAAGGTTATCGGCAAAGAAGGACGCACCATTAACGCCATCCGCACCATACTCAATGCTGCCGGTGCCAGTCAAAAGAAGCGGGTGGTACTTGAGGTTATGGGTTAAATTGAATTGGCTCCTGATCGACGGCCATCGGGGTTTGGGTTTCCTCTTCCCTATCTTCATTATCAAGACTAGGACCGGATGTAATTAATAACCGAACTGTGGTATTCCTATGTGAAGGAGTACAAGGTATACTGACCGCGCTCGACGGTGGAGCTTGGCAATTGCCATCTTGCCAGGCTAGAGGGACTGTGATAGTTAGATCGCGTTCGCACTTACTGATATCTCAAGGAGGGACGTAATGGCCAAGAAGTTCAAAGAAGTGCCGGTTGATCAGCTCTACAATCGTATTGATCCTAAGTCTCTAGGTTTTGATACCACAGAAAAACTCTGTGCCCCCGAGGAAGGAGTGGTGGCTCAGGAGCGAGCTATCGAAGCGCTCAAATTCGGCATGGGCATGCAAGATGTCGATTACAATATTTTCGTGGCGGGACAGCCCAAGACGGGACTGACGTATATTGCCAGGACCTTTCTTGAAAAGACAGCCAAAGAGGAACCGACCCCTCCTGATTCGTGTTATGTCTACAATTTCAAAGAGCCTGATAGCC
>JBFFBS010000064.1:0-16920 GCA_041560295.1 Syntrophobacteria bacterium
AGAAAGATAGCCACATTTCTGAAGACAGCCATATTTTCCTCAGCAAGGCAACCAAGGAAGAGCGGCCAAGCTACAATGGATCAGCAGCCAAGTACATTGAAAAGTATCTAAAAGACCATGGTCATAGTTGTCATGTAGAAAGTGTTCGATCGCTCAAGAATCCAGGCAAATATGCAATCTTAATCAACAGGTATTTTTCAGAGGGTGGATTTGACAGAAATCAATTTACTGAAGTCGCAATAATGGCTGCAGCTATTTTATCGGAAAGTGTAACCTGGGATAGTTCAGATCTATTCCTCGATTATGCGGCCTACTTCCAGATCGATAACAGGCATATTGGTTGGGCAAAAATATCCGTTGCTGACTCCGTGGCAGCAAAAAAAATGCTCAGATCCACGAACGACGTCGATAAGTTCACAGCTTACTGGAAATCAAAGATACGATATATTTCAGATACGGATCCGAAACCAATTCTGTAGCCAGTAACCTTACAGTGGAATTTTAGATTGCAGATTTAAGATTTAAGATTGAACAGCTCGGACCCATGCAGTCAAAGACAAGGCGAGCCCCTCAATCTACAATCCGAAATCACAAATCATAAATGTGCGATGGTGCCCCCGGCAGGACTCGAACCTGCGACGCCCGGATTAGGAATCCGGTGCTCTATCCGCCTGAGCTACGGGGGCAATAGCACTACGCTATTGTGGGAGATGGTTGGAAAATAGTGGAAATGTCTTACACCAACGGCTGTTTGTTTGCAAGCAGTTTTCATTTCACTACGCACACCACAGAGCGCCAACCCGAATATTTCATAAATTGCTGTCGCGTGACCACGAAACTGGGAACCCGCTTGCGGGACTGAGCGGCTTGTCTCGTCGAAGCTTTTGCGAAGACGGAAGCGCAGCGAGCGCGAAGAAGATGGGCGTGCCACCTGGCAACTCGTCCCGCGGTACCGCGGGATTGGTTTCCGTACCTGAACGGTACGTCGCAGGGTCCGACACCCGAGGACGCCAGGAAGTACGGTCATATCCGTGGTCGCAGCAAGTGATTCATGAAATATCCGGGTTAAGCCTCATGCCTTTCTCCTTGACAGCACAAGCCCCCTTCTTTACCTTGCTTAGAAGCAGCCAACATTCCGGGTGCTACTCAAATAAAACATCGTCAATAGAGAGCAGCTGTTCGAGGTCCTTTGATACAGCGACAGGAAATTTGACGAAGCTCAAGAAACCATGATTGTCGGCCGAGTATGAATTTTGCAGTACTATGTGTGGTGTAATTGAGTTTACGTATTCACTGAGCACAATCCTTGTGCAGGTGAAGGAGTAGAGGCGTAACTCTTATGGACTTCCTTTTATCCTTCCAATGGCAGGACGTGGTAGATATCCTGGTAATCAGCTTTCTTGTTCACAGGCTGTTTCTTCTCTTTCGTGGAACCACAGCCCTGCAAATCTTGCTGGGCGTTTTTTTTCTTTGGCTGTGCCACACCATCGCTCAGGCCAGCGGGCTTGTGCTTACCAGCTGGTTTTTCCAGGGTGTCGGTGCTGTTGCTGTGCTGGTCATCGTGGTGGTTTTCAGAAACGAAATCCGCGAGGTCCTGATTCAGACCAATCCGGTCAAGTTGTTTCTGGGCCGACCATATGAACCTTGGACAATTGACCTCCCCGAGATTGAACGAGCCGTCTTCCAGATGGCCAAGAGTGGAACAGGCGGACTAATCGTTTTCCAGCAGCAAGACAGACTGGCCGTGCACCTAAGGGAGGGGATTGTTCTGGGCGGCCAGCTAAGTCCAGAAATTATTGCCAGCATCTTCGCTAAGGAAAGCCCGGTGCACGATGGTGCCATCATCATCCAGGGCGCCCGTATCAAGCTGGTTGGTGCTTTCCTGCCCCTGACCAAGAGAGAAGGCTTACCTCAACATTTTGGCACCAGGCATCGGGCTGCAATTGGTCTCAGCGAGGTCTCCGATGCGGTGGTAGTGGTGATATCCGAAGAGCGAGCGGAAGTCTCGGTGGTGCACAAGGGAGAGGTAGGACTGATTAAGGAACCGCCTCAGCTGCAAATGGCATTGGGCAGCTTGCTTCTGGGGGTCGATTCAGGGACAAAACCTCGAACCCGTCCCAGAGAGTTCCTTTCCCAATTGGCTGGTTTCTTGGTTACTTTTATACTGGTGTCAGCCTTCTGGGGGATCTACTCTGGAAAGCAACTGTCTTTAATCAACGTCACCACTTCGGTGGATTTCCGCAACATACCAGAGACTATAGAACTCAGAAGATCTTCCTCCGAGACAGTTGAGGTACAAATTACCGGAAAGCGCAGACTCGTCAGTGCTCTCAATCCAGAACAGGTGGAAGCTTTTTTGGATCTAAGTGAGATCGATGCCGGGTTGCATCGATTTGTGCTGAACGCAGACAACATAGAGCTTCCCCTCGGAATGGAAGTGGTGCGTATAACCCCTGCCGCCATTAGGGTGGAGATGGAAGAGCGCATCCAAAAGGATATAGCGGTGGAACCACAGATAGTCGGCAAACCGCCTACCGGATACAAGATTGAAAGGGTCAGTGTCAGGCCTGGTTCTGTAAAGGTAAGCGGGCCAAAATCGACTCTGAGTTCCATGCTCAGCCTATCCACTGAATCCATCGGTGTAAGTGATATCCAACCACAAGAAGGTGAGAAGGTCCTCGAGGTTCCGTTGGTGCTCTCCCCAGCATCCCTGCGACTACTGCCGGGACAGAGTAAAAACGTCCGCGTCACCATTTTACTCATACCCAATAAGAGTTCAAAAACTTCACCCGAGACTACGTTCCCCTGAGGTCAAGAGGTGGGCTCCACCTTGTCTAACTATAGCTGAGCGAACGTTCGTCTGCGGCCCGGATGTGTCATTTCAAAATTTACTTTGACACTCTTCTGTTAGCCTGATAATCTCTAGCTATTCTATATGCTTTGTGGAGGATTTATGAGACTATCGACGCGTGGCAGGTATGGTACCCGTTTGATGGTGGATTTAGCGCAACACTATGCGGATGGCCCCGTCCCCCTGGCAGAGATCGCCAAGCGTCAAGATCTTTCAGCCAAATATCTTGAACAGTTAATCATACTGCTGAAAGGAGCTGGACTGATCCGCAGTACTCGTGGAAGGCGTGGTGGCTACATGCTGGCAAGAAGGCCCCAGGAGATCAACTTGGGTGAAATCATCGAGACCCTGGAAGGGAGGCTCGCCATCGTAGATTGTGTCGCTGAACCTGAGCTCTGCGATCGTTCGCCCGAATGTCCTACGAGGGGAATCTGGGTCGGGATGACTGACATACTCAAAAAGCAGCTCTTTTCCTTGAACCTCCAGGATGTAGTTCAGAAAAGTGTGCCCCTTGAGGACTTATTGGGAGAATCAGACAAATGAGAGAGGAGAAATTATGGCAAAGGTTGTCCACAGCTCACAGATAACCATTACCCGAGAGAGAGGACCCACGAGAAAGGCTGTCATCGAAGGCTTTGGCGAGCCGGTTTACTATGGTGTTCACGGTGGGATCAAAGATTTTTATAAAGTTGAGCCAGAAAAGGAACACGCTGCTACGCTGGATCACATCGTGGGTGCTGTTGGCGGTTGAATGATGGGGACACTGGCCGTGGTACTGGCCGGCAAAAAAATCCGCACTTTTGAGCATTTGTATCGGGCGGAGGTAGCAGGTGACATTGAAGACGTCGAGGGTGTTTTAAAGATCACACGCATCAAGGTTCATTACTTCCTCAAAGTCCCCGAGGAGAAATGGCCAGATGCAAATGAGGCTCTGAACAATTACCTCCATTTGTGCCCTGCGGCTCAGAGTGTCATCGACTCCATAGATATCAGCCATGAACTGAACCTGGAGCCCATGCCAGAGTAGAGATCGAAGATTTTAGATTGGAGATCGCAGATTTATAATTGCGGATTGCGGATTGACTGACGCATAGCGCATAGCGCAAAGCGCAGAGCGAAAAGGCATATTTTGAATTCACCCTATGCTCTATGCTCCATGCCCTATGCTAATATCCTGTCTCCTGGATTCTTTGTTCTTTTACCGCTTACTGCTTACCGCTTACCATTTACGATTTACGATTTCTACGACTTCAACGATTTGAACGGTAACAACGATTTCAACGTTGTGGATCGGCGGCGGAGGAATTCAAATCCTCGGGGCTCTGCGAAAGAAGTTCAACTTCCTCGTTGTTACGAGACATTAGCACCCTGCCATTTATCTGCGCCCCCGGCTCCATTTTCAGAACCGGCGTTTGAATTGTGCCAATGATTTTGGCTGACTCGAAGATCTCCAGCCTGTCGGAGCACCTGATCGTGCCGACGACAATGCCAGAGACGGCAACCTCCCGTGCGCGAACTTCACCCCGAACCACAGCATCCTTGCCTAGAACAATTGTTCCATGGGAGTTCAGGTTGCCTTCGACAGCTCCCTCCACCAAAAAATTCTCACTGCACTCGAGATTGCCCTTGATGGTGGTATTGCTGCCGACATAACAATGGAAAGCCACAGCTTAAGTCCTTTGATCAATGAGAGAATCAACCCAATCTGTCCTCTGTCTTCTGTCGTCTATCTTTTTCCCTATGCCCTATGCTCTATGCGCCCTACTAGGTCAGCCATCTCTTGCGGCGTTTGTAGTGTTTTACGTCCCGGTAGGACCGTTTCGTCCCCACTTCCGTCAATCCGAGATAGAAACGTTTTACATCCTCGTTGTCGCGTAACCGTTCCACCGTGTCGTCCAGGACGATGCGTCCGTTCTCCATTATATAGCCGTAGTCGGAGATGGTAAGTGCCAGTCGAGCGTTCTGTTCCACTAGCAAAATCGTGGTCTGCTGCTCGTCGTTAATCTGCTTGATGATATGAAAGATTTCCCCGACCAGAAGCGGGCTCAAGCCCAATGAAGGTTCGTCCAGAAGCATTAACTTGGGCTGCGCCATCAAGGCCCTGCCAATCACGAGCATCTGCTGCTCGCCGCCGCTCAGATACCCTGCCAGAGAGTTACTGCGTTCTTTTATTCTTGGAAAATAGGTGTAAACCAATTCCTCCAACTCTTTTATTTTTTTTCGACCAGTTTGAAGATGCCCGGCCGCTATTAGGTTCTCTTCCACAGTGAGATCTTCGAATACCCTTCTTCCCTCCATGACCTGGAAAATACCGCGCCTAACAATCTCCTCGGGATCAAGGCGATGGATAGCTTCGTTCTCAAATTCTATAACCCCGTCGGTGACCTCCCCTTCCTCGGTTTTGAGCAAACCGGAGATCGCTTTTAGGGTGGTCGTCTTGCCAGCTCCGTTGGCCCCCAGAAGAGAAACAATCTGCCCCTCTTTGACTTCAAGGGACATTCCTTTTAACACCAGAATGACGTCGTTGTAGATGACCTCAATGTTATTGACTTTAAGTAACGACATAGCTGATTGTGGATTTAGAATTGCAGAATTTAGATCTCACCCTGAGATTTCGAGTTTTCATGGTCTTCAGTGAAAATCCGAGAGCTGTAATCTGCAACGTTTTATAATGTGGATCATCTCCGAAAGAGTTGGTGGAATTTAATGGAATGAGCCGATGATCCCCGTTGTATGGGATAAATAAGTAAATATGTTAACCGCAGACACACGCAGACAATAAAAACTTTTTGCCTGAGCGATTTGCCCAGGCAAAAGCTTCATGCCTTTCAGGCATAAGCATTGATAGTATCGCGAAGCGATTGAAGTTTTTGCCTCCGCAGGTCACGGAGGCAAAATTTCTGCGTCTGTCGAGCGAACGAAGTGAGTGGACGGCCAAATAAATAAAGTTGAGGTCAAATGGGGCCTAAAATAGCTGCACCCACTGGCTGTTAGCAAAGCGAGAAGAACAAGAAGAACACATGGCGCAGAGCACCGAGCGCTTTGCGCCATGCGTCTTTTCATCATCACTACCAACCGAGGAAGCGGTCCTCCCTGGCGATAGACACTTTCTTTACCGGTATCAGCTTGCCCTGGCTCATCTTGTAGATGGTGGCGGACATGGCCGGTCTGTGGTCCGTCGGGGTGAAGGTAACGGGTGGTGTAAGGTCGCCAGTGTCAAAATCCTTCAAGGTCTCGAGCGCCGCTTTCAGGCCGGGGCCGTTGAGCTGGCCGGCCTTGTCAGCCCTCTTGAGGCCTTCCCACATTACCATCATGACCGTCCAGCCCTGGATGTAGCGCACAGTGTGGACAGCATCGGGGGAGTTCTTCTTGTTAAATGCAAGTATCGGTTTCATTCCTGGAACGTAAGCGCCGTACATGGCGACCGGCGACATACCGTATATTCTCTCGTTGCCAGCGTCTCCCAAGAGTTGCAGAAGGTTCTCATCGAAGCCCCAGATGTTGGAGATGAACTTGGTGGTGAGCCCCAACTTAACGGCGTCTTTAACCGTGACCGAGGCAGACGGGGTTGTGCCGCCAATCCAGGCCCAGTCAGGGTTGAACTCCTTCATGTGGAGCAACTGGCTTGTAGCGTCGATGGCTCTCAGACCAACAATCTCGTCGGGTCCTACTTCAAGTCCCAACTCCTTTGCCATTGCCTTGCCAGCGGGTATGGGCGCTTTGCCGTAGGGATGGTCAGGATAGGTGAAGACCACCTTCTTGGCCTCCTGCTCTTTGACGAACTGCATGGCCAACCGGATGGCATCGGAGTATGAAGTTACCACGAAGAAATTGTAGGGGGTCTTGGACGGGTCACAAAGGGCCGAATCGTAGGAAGCGGAGATATAGACAATCTTATCTTTCGCTACCTGGGCCTTGAGGGCGTTGGTGTCACCAGTGCCCCAGCCCTGAATTACAAAAACTTTGTCCACATCCTTGTACTGCTTGTAAAGATTGACTGCTTCGGGAATCTTGTAGGCATAGTCATTGGCAATAAGTTGAATCTTACGGCCGTTGACTCCACCGTTTTCGTTGATGTATTGTTCGGCATCTTTGCACGCCTGGGCGTAATCCTTGCCCACCGCCGATGTGGGGCCGGTGATATCGAAAATGCCACCGATCTTGATAGGTTCTGCTTCTTTCTTGGCGCAACCCCAAAATGTGAGTCCAGCCACGAGCAACAGTATGCAGAACCAGTGATACGTCTTTATCCTTTTCATTTTTTCCCTCTCCCTCTATCTTGAAATGTCAGTTGGGCGGTCGTCTCTGAATGGCGCCACTCTTTTTCCGATTTTGCTCCCGTGGGGGGTTTTCTCTGCGTTCGCTTTCACCTCCTCTCCTGAAATTTTCAAGCGATATTTTCTCATATTAGTAGGAAAAAGGCCACAGTTTCCAATAGGCGCGGATGGTATGCCAACGGGCAGCAAGCCCATCCGGTTCGAAAATGAGAAAGAGAATAATCACCAGGCCGAATACCAGCTCCCTCAGGGTTCCGAAGATAGCGAAAATGTTAGGGTAGATATTGCTGAGTATCTCGGTTGGAATCCGTAGAACTTCGGGTAGTAATACCATAAAGATCGTTCCGAAGATACCCCCCAATACATGGCCCAAGCCGCCGATGATCACCATGGCCAAATATTGAATTGAAAGCCACATGGTGAAGTGCTCATCACTAACTACCAGGTTGTAGTGAGCAAACAATCCGCCGGCTACACCCACGTAAAAGGAGCTGATGCCAAAGGCCAAGAGTCGGTATTTGAACAGATGGACCCCCATGATTTCAGCGGACAGATAGCGGTCGCGAACCGCTACCATGGCCCGGCCGGTTCTGGTCCGCAGGAGGTTCTTCAGAAAAACGGTTGAAACGACGGCCAGGATCAGGATTAAGTAGTAGTAGTGCACATCTGTTTCCAGGGTTAAACCAAAAAAACTGGGCCGGTCCACGTTCAGACCACCGCTGCCCCCGGTGAGTGAAGTCCAGTTGCGCATAGCGTAGCCAATAATAAACTGGGCTGCCATGGTAGCGATGGCCAGATAGAGCCCACGCAAGCGCAGGGAAGGCACCCCGAAAATCATTCCCACTCCCGCCGTTACCAACCCTGCGGCTGGAAGTGAGAGCCAGAATGGCCATCCTGCTTTCATAAAAAGAATAGCCGAGGTGTAGGCCCCGACTCCCATAAAAGCGCCGTGTCCCAGGGAAATTTGGCCGGTGTAACCGGTGAGAAGATTGAGACCGTGAGCGCCAATGATATAGATACCGATCATGTTGGCCATATGCTGGACGCTGAAACCAAGAATTCCGCTCAGCGCAGGAGCAATAAAAGGAAGCCCTGCAAAGAGAAACAGTAGAAGTCCCCCCATCCAGCACTTGAGCCAGACGGTCTGGAAGATCTTCTCGTCGTCTTGGTAGGTGCTATGAAATAAACCTGTGGGCATCGAATTCGCGACCTTGCGCATAGAGCATAGCGCATAGCGAGAAAGGGAATTAGCTATTTTCCAATCGCTCTGCGCTCTGCTTCTTTTATACTCTCTCTATTTCCACCGTCCCAAAAAGGCCGTAGGGCTTGATCATCAGAATCACCACCAGGACCACAAAGGGTGCCACCTCCTTGACCCCACCACCGAAGTAGATATCAAGGTAGCCACCCATAAGATTTTCCAGTATGCCAATGGCCAGCCCGCCGATGATTGCCCCAACAATACTATCAAGCCCTCCAAGAATAACCGCTGGGAACACTTTAAGACCGAAATCGGCCAGAGTTATGTTGATGCCATTGATGTTGCCTATGAGAATGCCGCCCACGGCAGAGACCGCCGCAGCAATGCACCATGATATGGCGAAGATCCGTTTGACGCTAATCCCCATGGATTGCGCAACCTGCTGGTCATCTGCAGTGGCACGCATGGCAATGCCCGCCCGGGAGTATTTGAAAAAGGCAGCAAAAACAGCCATAAAAAACAGGGCAAATCCAAAAGTCCAGAGGTATACTTCAGAGACTACTATACCGTGGAATCTCAGGGGTTCCTGGGGAAAGATCTGGGGAAACACTTTTATCTGGGTTCCCCAAAAAAGGGTAACGATGCTCTTGAGCACTGTAGCCAGCCCAATGGTCACCATGATTACGGTGATAATGGGCTCCCCGATCAGCGGCCTGAGCATCAACCGTTCTACGAGCAGACCGAGAACCACGGAAAAGGCCATGGTGATAAGAAAGGCCCATACAAAAGGAATCCGCATATCTGCTATCACCCAGAGACAAATGTACGCTCCCATGAGAACAAACTCGCCCTGGGCGAAGTTGATCACGCTGGTGGCCTTGTATATCAGCACGAACCCCAGGGCCACCAGGGCGTAGACACTGCCAATGACCAAACCGGTGACTACAAGTTGACTAAAATGGAGCAATCCCGGACTCATCTCTACACCCCGTCACTGAACACTTGTAGAAGATCGTTAATTAGAAAATTAGAGAATTAGAAAAATCGTTGAGATCGCAAGATCGCGGCTAAAAGCCGCTCCCACAGGAAAATCTTCGCTTTTTGTTTTTTGAGATCCGCAATCCGAAATTCGAAATTCGCAATCTTTTCTCTGCGCTACTTCCCAAAAATCTTCTTCCACCAGGAAACCCGTTCTGTTGCCGCATACTCCTCCGGAGACCTCACGCTCCTTACCGGCAGGTTCGTTCTCAAGGTGGCCGTCTTGCCATCCTGATAGCGGATCACAGACTCGATGTCCAAGCTTTCTCGCTCACTGTAAAGACCTGCGATCTCCTTGGCATACTTCTCATTGATGAACTTACGTCGTACCTTCTTGGTCCGAGTGAGTTCTTCATCATCCGGATCAAGCTCTTTGTACAAAAGGAGAAACTTCACTATCCTGGCCCCTGGCGGCAGGCTGCGGTTGACCCTAACCACCTCCCCCTCAATCAGGTCGTATACCTGCTCCTTACCAGCCAGATCAGTGTAGGTAGTGTAACCAATGCGACGATCCTCAGCCCATTTGCCCGTATGTTTAAAGTCTATGCAGATCATCGCAGTTACATAAGGCTTCTGATGCCCTAGCACCACAGCTTCAACAATGTACGGGCAGAACTTCAATTTGTTCTCTATGTACATGGGAGAAAACTGGGTCTCGTCTTCGAGACGCATGAGATCAGATATGCGATCAATGCAGATTAGATGGCCGTCCTTGTTTATGTAGCCTGCGTCGCCCGAGTGTAACCAGCCATCTCTGAGAGTCTCTTTGGTGGCCTCATGATTCTTGTGGTAACCCTGAAAGAGAGCCGGACTTCGGGAGACAATCTCACCTACCCCTGAAGGGTCTGGATTGTGGATCAGAATTTCAGTCTCCGGTATTGGTTTTCCCACGCTGTCGAAGTCAATATCACCGTCACGGTGAATACAGGATATTCCTGAGATCTCGGTTTGACCATAGATCTGTTTCAGATTCACCCCTAAGGCATGAAAAAAACGAAACACATCTGGTCCCAGAGCGGCTCCACCGGTGGAGGCACTACGTAATTGGGCAAAACCGAGACGATCCTTGAGCGCCCGGAATGTCATCAGGTACATGAGCCCGTACAACAAACGCCAACCAAGGGGTGGCTTCTGTTTGGCAAACTTGAAGTCAGCCATGCGGTAACCAACAGGCATGGCCAAGTTGTAGACAACTCGCTTGAGCCAACTGGCATCCAGATGCTTTACCATCACCGACCTGGAGAGCCCCTCCCAGACCCGTGGCGGCGAAAACATCACGTGTGGACCTATCTCATACAAATCTTCCGTGGCGGTTTCCGGCTCCTCAGGGAAGTTCACGGTGAATCCAATGGCCAGGGCACTAGAGACCGCCATCATCTGTTCGCCAATCCAGGGCAAAGGAAGAAAGGAAACAAATTCGTCACTTTCATATTTGGGGTCCACCTCGTGCAGATTGAGAGCCATCCTTAACATGTTGCGATGAGTAAGCAGGGAACCTTTGGGAAACCCGGTGGTACCCGAGGTGTAGGAGATCAGGGCTATATCTGTCTCTGCCAATGATTGAAGGATCTCCTCGAATTCCCCCGGGTGTTCACGCTCATATTTCTTGCCGATCTCTTCCACCTCGGGAAAGTAGATTAACAGTTCGTCCCCATAGTGACGCATTCCTTTGCGATCCGTATAAACGATCCTCTCCAGTAAAGGCAGCTCTGCCTTCATCTCGAGGATTTTGTCTACCTGTTCCTGGTCTTCTGCAACGACAACCCGAGCCTCGGAGTGGTTAATAATGTAAGCCACCTCTGTGAGGATGGAGTCCTGATAGATTCCCAGTGGAATGGCGCCCAGGGATTGTGCGGCCAGTTCAGCATAAAGCCATTCGGGGCGATTATCCCCGATAACGGCTAGTTTATCGTTCTTCCCCAGTCCCAAAGCCTTAAGACCTAAGGCAAATCTTTTCACATGATCGTAATAACTTTGCCAGGTCACCGCTTGCCAGATGCCGTATTCCTTCTCCCGCAAAGCTACCCGACGGTCACCGTAACAAAGCGCATTGCCTTGCAGCAAAAGGGGAAGTGGTTTACCCTGAATATCATGTGTCGATACTTGCAATGAGATTGCTCCTAATGTCTTAAACTCCCAATTTGGAAAAGGCCTCATCCGAGCCGCCCAAGTAGGCATTGATCACATGTTCATTATGCTGGATCTCTTCCGGTGGTCCTTCGGCAATCTTGGTACCAAAGTCCAGTACGAACACGCGATCAGAGATATCCATCACCACTCCCATATCGTGTTCGATCAGAACTATAGCCACTCCTCGTTCCTCGTTTATGTCCAGAATGAAGCGTGCCATGTCCTCGGTTTCTTCCAAATTCATACCTGCCATGGGCTCGTCCAAGAGCAAAACTTTCGGTTGCATAGCCAAGGCCCGGGCCAGTTCCACACGTTTCTGCAACCCATATGGCAACGTGCCTACGATTTTCTTCCGAATCGACTGAATCTCCAAGAGGTCAATAATGCGCTCCTCAATCTCCTGGCGGAGTTTTACTTCCTCTTTGCGGGCTTTGCCCCAGTAAAAACCGCCGCTGAGAAAACCAGATCGCAAGTGGACGTGTGCTCCGAGCTTTATATTGTCCAGCACTGTCATTCCCTGAAACAGTTCGATATTCTGAAAGGTTCGGGCTATACCCAGTCCTGCCACTTTATGTGAGGCCAACTGACTGACATCTTGGTCTTCAAATAGGATTTTCCCCTTGTCTGGATGGTAGAATCTGCAAATACAGTTCAAGATGCAGGTCTTGCCGGCGCCGTTGGGTCCTATGATGGCGAAAATTTCACCGGGATCCACCGCCAGACTGACACCGTTGAGAGCGGTCAAGCCACCGAAGCTTAAATGCAGGTCCTGAACTTCCAACTGAGCCATGGTATCCGTTTCCATGTCGGCCGCATCAGATCGCAGCCTGCTGACGGGTAGCCAGCCTGTTGTGGGGCTTGGGGATAGTTGCTATGATGGACACCTTACCAATGGACAACAATGTTAAGGCGCAGGTACTCGGGGACCCGCGCGTATAGGTCCCCTCCCGACGGAAAATATCGGGTAATGATCAGCCTCAGTTGACCTCATGATTTTTACGGAACAGGCAACAACGTGGCTCTCTCTCTGAGGGTCCCTATTATTTCGTCAATTTAGCCACCTTTGTCAAGTCATAACAAAAACCGTTTCATGGGAACACTCCTACGGTCCAGTTTACTCTTGACAATCTCGAAAATTGAACGATACCATCATTTAAACAACTAAGGGGCTGCTTGGTTTAGCCCACACAACTATTTCTCAAAGGTGGAAAATATAGAATCCGAGCCCTGAGGGAGCGGCTCAAGGCTTAAGGTACACGGCACAAGGCAAAAACAATTAAGAATGTATCCACTTCTTATGCCTCATAACACAAGGCGCTAAGCGTAGAGCGCAAAGCGAAAATTGTTAATGTCTCGACTCCCTAGTTCTGTACGCTATGCTCTATGCGATCTGACCTGCCCCTGTGGACCAGGTTTGCTAGGACTGAATCAATGACGGAGCCGGATACTCAGATGTCACCTGCCTGGTACGCTATCTACGCCCAGGTTCGCCACGAAAGCAAGGTATATTCTCGTCTGTCGGCCAAATCCTTTGAGTGCCTCTTACCACAAATAGAGCGTTGGAGTCGGCGCCGAGATCGACGCAAGAAAATCCAGGTGCCCATTTTTCCCGGCTATCTCTTTGTTCACACGGTACTCGATAATTACCAACAGGTCAAAATCTTGCAGACAGCCGGAGTCGTGCGCATAGTGCGGACCAAGGACGGTCCCCTTCCGGTACCCGATAGTCAGATGAACAGTTTGATAACGCTGCTTGGCAACGCCAGCGTGCTCACCACCCACCCCTATCTAAACGAAGGCATGCGAGTCAAGATTGTCAATGGTCCACTGTACGGTTGTGAAGGTATTTTGGTGCGAAAGAAAAATGAGAAGGCGCGACTGGTGGTGGCCATAGATATCATCCAGCAGGCGGTTTCGGTGGAACTCAGCGAAGAAGACGTTGAGCCTATATCGATGTAGAGCGCACAGCGCTAAGCGCAGAGCGCAGAGCGAAAAACTGTCAATGTCATGACCTTCATTATCTGTACGCTATGCTCTTTGCGCTTTGCGCCGTGCGGGTGGCTTAAAGGCGGGTATTGGGGACCGGACTCTTTATTGGGCGGACTGGTATTCGGCAATTTTTCTGCGGGCCACCGGGTGCTGTCGATTCTGAAACAAAATCTCCTGGTAGGCGTGTCGGGCAAGATCGCTCTGACCCATCTCTTCCAAGATTCTGGCCCGATTGAGGAGGGCTGCCTCATTTTTTGGCTGCAGACCCAGACTCTGATCGAAGTAGTGAAAGGCCATCTCTAAATTCCGAATGTTTTTCCCGTAGGTGTGAAGCCAACCAAGTATATTGTAGATGACCGGCTTATACTCCACAACCTCCAGAGCTTGTTGGCCGATTTCCAAGGCTTTGAGGTCGACATCTTCGTGATTGTTTGAGTTTAACATCGAGATGTAACTGCGTAACAGGACAATAAAAATCCACGGCTCAGGCATTGCGTCCCGAACGGTGCTCTCGATCTTTTCCAGAAGACCTTCCTGGAGCGAAGCGGGCATTGAATCCGTAACCTCGAAGTTGACGAATGAGGTCACCTCGTACACTGGTATCTTTTGACCCAGTCCCTTGAAAACCAAACTCTTCGGGTTACTGAAGGCCACATTGAGTTGACTGTTTTGCTGGCATCTCTTGTAGAGGCTGGCGCCTACCATGATCTGGTAAACGTTGCCCTCCCGTGAGGCGGATTCGATACGCTTGGTCAGATTAATGGCGTACCCTTCAATATTGGGCTCGGCCTTGCCTATCTTCACCCGCCATGGTCTGACATCCTTAATGACCTTGCCACAATTGATGCCCACGCCGATACGTGAGACCAACCGCTGCTCACTGAGCACTCTTTGATTAAAGTCTGAGGACAGCCACGCAAGTTTGATTTTTGTGGCGATCAGTAGAGCATTGCGGATGTCGAAATCCATGTTTTCAGAATAGAGGAAAACTCTCAGTTCATCGCCAGAAATTGACCACTCCGAATCGATCCCATTCCCTTTGTAGCCGAAGTAGTCCAGGTGGTGAGATACGACTTCAAACAGTGTGTCCTGGAAATTGACCAGCATGTCGTCGTATTCCTGGAGAGTAAGGTTCTTGGCCAACTCCGTGGAATTCATGAGGTCGGCAAACAGGATGGTGGCGTTGCTCTCTTGCATAGGCTAAAGCTCTAGATCAATTGTGCTCTCTCTGATGAAATTCTTCATTTGCTGAATTTCCTCTGCAAATCCCTCTACCTCCTTTGTCATTCTTTCAATCTCGCTCTTCCCTTCTTGGACCACTTTCCTGACAGCGTCATGGGAAGAATTGAACTTGACAGTTGCATCATCTATTGCCCCTTGCAGCGGTCCCACCCTGTCTTCCATCTCTCGGCGAAGCGCCTCACCTTTTTCTATCATCAAGCTGGCTTTTTTGGATAGGTCGTTAACCTTGCCTGCCAAAGGTTTTGTCTTCTCAAAAAGCATTTCCGTCACTGCGTTTGCCTTGTCTTCCAGATTTGTGAACACCTCCGCTTGATTGTTCTGAAGAGTGACAATATTTTTCTCTAGCTCTGTCAATCTTTTCCTGGTTCTTGCCTGAGCGGCAATCTCGTAGAGCAATAGCAGGAAGACAATAATCCCCAGACCAAGGTCAATATAAAGCCCACCGGTAGGCAACTCACCAAGTGTCATTTAAGCACCTCTTCCTCTCTGGCCAACGAATTACCCATGCATACCCCGATTGTTCAACTGCAAGGAAAAATACATTCAATAAACGTGCCAGCATAATTCACCTTATGGCACACCAACCAAACTTATGGCGATGGCTGCGATAATAAGCATAATGGCTTATGATAATGAATTGTTTGGGACGAGGGTCAACAGGAGAGAACGGCTATTGAGAGGATCCTAGCCCGGATATATCACAGAACGATGTGGCGAGTAGGTTACCCTGTGGCTTCAAAGAGGCTGGGAGCCTCACGCAGCCGCCGCACGACCCGTTCTTTGCCCACCGCGGCGAGCACGTCAAAAAGACCAGCCCCGGCAGCTTGCCCGGTAACAGCAGCCCGGGCAGCATTAATCAGAATTCCCGCCTTAACGTCCAACTCGGTAGCCAGCCCACGGATGGCCTGCTCTACTGAATCAGGGGTGAACTCTGCCAGTGCTTTCAGCCGTTCCGCCATCAAAGGCAACCATTCCTTCAGGTTCTCATGTTTCAGAATGTTCTTGCGCACCACTTTTTCTTCCATGGGGTAATCATCTGCAAAGTAAGGTCGTCCCAAGTTTGCAAAGTCCTTGGTGGTATGGTAGCGGCTGCGAATCAGATCTACGGTGGATTCAAACCATGATCCTTTGTCACCGGCGAAGGAGGGATTCCACAACCCGGCTGCCTCTAGTTCCGCCTGCACATAAGGCAGCAACTCGTCAAGTGGCATGGTTCGCAAGTAATGGGCGTTCATGCTTATTGCCTTGGGATCGGTGAAAAACTTGGGGTCGTCTTTACGAATATCGAACACGGAGTTAGCCCGATTAATGCCCTCCAGGGAAAAAGCGTCGATGAGTTCATCTCGAGAAAAAATCTCCCTATCGTCCGAAGTGGACCACCCTAGCAGAACGAGGAAGTTTACCAGAGCCCAGGGCAAGAAACCCCGCTCGCGATAGTATTGTACGGCAACCATTTCACCATGAGCCCGTTTAGAAATCTTGCGCTTTTGAGGATCCAGGGTGAGCGGCATGTGGGCGAATTGGGGCAACTTCTCCCCCAAGGCTTCGTATATCAATATCTGTTTGGGGGTGTTGGCCAGATGGTCTTGACCCCGGATCACATGGGTGATCCGATCGCGGATGTCATCCACTGCATTGGAAAGGATGTAAAGGGGAGAGCCGTTTGAGCGTACGATGACGAAATCTTCAATATCGCGGTACTTCTTTTCAATCACCCCGTATACTGCATCTTCAAAAACCACCCCCCCCGGACCCCGAGGCACCTTAACACGAATCACATAACCACACCCCTCTGCCTCCAGTCGACCTATCTCCTCAGCGGAACGATTGCGGCAGGTTCCGTCGTAATGATAGTCATCCTTTCTTTTTCTCGCCTCTTCCCGCTTGCGTTCCAACTCTTCATGGGTACAGAAGCACTTGTAGGCATGGCCGCTTTCCAACAGCCTCTGGGCCGCCTGGCGATGATCGCTCGCATAGGCGGACTGGAAATAAGGCCCTTCATCCCAGGTTATCCCCAACCAGCGCAGCCCATCCAGGATAGCCTCTATGGACTCCTCTGTTGAGCGCTCGGCATCTGTGTCTTCTATGCGAACAATCAGCGTGCCCGCTGTCTTCTTGGTAAAAAGCCAGTTATAAATGGCGGTCCTGGCCCCGCCGATGTGCAGATATCCCGTGGGACTGGGTGGGAAACG
>JBFFBS010000065.1:0-16883 GCA_041560295.1 Syntrophobacteria bacterium
CTATGCCTTCTCACATCTTAAATCTACAATCTTCCCTCAGTACTCTGTCGTCTTTCCTTTTCTCGCCTTTCTCGCGAGCGAACGTGGTGAACTCCATGATAGGCATGAAATTTGCTCTCTTAGATTTATATACCTGAAGTAAGGTGCATCGCTTTATGGTGAACAATGCTAATTAATGAATCACAACTCAATATTGTTCGCGCCGGAAGCTACATTACCTATAGTAGCCTAAAAGAGATTGGAAACAGAATTCTGGAGTCCTTCCCTGGCATTATCATA
The DNA here is from genome assembly GCA_041560295.1 of Syntrophobacteria bacterium. Classification (GTDB taxonomy): domain Bacteria; phylum Desulfobacterota; class Syntrophobacteria; order BM002; family BM002; genus BM002. Next base: position 280 of record JBFFBS010000065.1, read on the forward strand.
CGCTATGATTTGATCCATGAAGACATGCCTTTCGTGGACAGTATTGATGCCCTTTTGCTAACAATGATTCTGGATGAAGGAATTGGTGGTCACACACTTGGCATTACTGACGCCAATCTGAAAACCAGGGATAGCGACGAGTTTTACAGCGGTATTTTCGGGGGCAAGAATCCTAAGAACGACGTTGCTGTTGTCTCGACGAGAAAATTGGGCCCGGAGAAAATAAGCTCTAGGGAAGAGTATGAGTTGTTTATTAGCAGAACCTCAAAGGTCTCTGTGCATGAAGTTGGGCACAACCTCGGCTTAACAGACCATGCTTCCTATAAAATGGCGGCTGATGGTTCCCTATGTCCCATGAGCAGAGGCGAAATTAATCGGTTTGGATTTAAGGGATATGTGACCGCTATTATCGACGGAAGGGGTTATGGCTTCTGTGACGAGTGCTCGGAGTTTCTTAGCCGTGTCTATGACAGCGGAGATGAGCGACACTGAATGATTGAAATATCCGGGATACGGGAGAGAGAAGAGGATTAACAATGTGGCAGAAAAGAAATGAAAAAAACAGCAAGCAAATGACTCAACCAGCAAAAGGAAAGCTTTTTAAAAATCCGATCAAAGCGGTTGAGACTACCGTCATTTCAGCAGGCAGTAAACTAGAAGGACGCATTGAAGCAAAAGGAAACCTGATTATAGATGGTTCTGTAAAAGGGACTATAAAGTGTGGTGCCCTGGAGATTATGGAAGATGGTAATGTTGATGCGAGCGTTGAAGCCGAGGCAGTGAACGTGGCAGGAAACTTTGAAGGCGAAATGATTTGCAGGGGCAGATTAACTTTTTTCCGCACGGGAAAAGTGAAAGGAGACATATCGTACAGGACCTTATCAATAGAAGCTGGGGGACTATTGGATGGTAATGTCTCAAAATCCAAATAGGAGGACGCGACAATAACTTCACCTATCATGCTTTAATCCACACGCAAAGAATCAAGTAGTCAGTAGTCAGTAGCCAGTAGTCAGGTACAGAGTACCTTCCTCTATACTCCATGCCCACTGCTTTCTCACATCCCACATCTCACATCCCACATCGTCTCTGTGCCTAGTGCCTAGTTCTTAGTTCCTAGTTGCATTCTGCCCGCTGTCTACTGCCCGCTGCCTGTTGTCCTCTCATCTCCGTCTCGCCGTTTCTCCGCGTCCCCGCGTCATCCCGCATGCCTAGTGCCTAGTGCCTAGTGCCTAGTGCCTAGTTCTTAGTTCCTAGTTGCATTCTGCCCGCTGTCTTTCCCCATGCTCCATGCCCCATGCTCCATGCCAACTTGGCATTTCTTCTGTTGAAATTCTGTGGTAGGAGATTATAGAGACGAATATGTCTCTACCAACGACTATCCATTTCAAAAAGAGTGCGAACATGAAACACATCTGGCGCCGATTGATTGCCGCAATCGTTTTAGTCTTCATATCCACACTCTTCTTCACCTCGTTTACGTCAGCCAGGACCGCTATCAATGCAAGTTCCACCCCGGTTATGAAGTCCACGCCTGAGAGCAGGTTGGCGGAGTCCACAGCAAACACCGATGATTCTCGCTCGCAAGCCATCAGGCAGTACCTTGTTGACATTTTTGGCGTTCCTGATTTTAAAACGTCATGGTACGATAACATCATTGATGTTGAGGTTACGGGCGACACTGTAACAATAAAAACCAATCTATCCAGTGGAGACGAGAAACTCATCAAGGTTTGTGGTGTCGTTTCAGGATTCGTCTACTCACACCTTAACGCCCAGCTCAACATCAGAAAAGTTAAGATTCTCGGGAGCTCAGGAGAAATTCTCGTCTTTCGCAGGGGTGTATTGGACGACTGTCCTTATAAATCTTCCCGAAATCCAGGGTTGCAGCCGCCGGCGCGACAGCAGCGATAAATCGTTCAACCCACCTTTCGTATGATAAGGAAAATGGCTATGAAGGTTATGTCATTTTTCGAAGATCACGGGGATGTTGGCGCCGAGCTAGAGCGGATTTACAAGTTTCGCAAGGAAGTCCAACACGTGGAGCGGGAGTACCTTGAACTCAGGATACTTTTGCGCGATGCTGAGGCCGCCCTCAGAGCTGACCCCGAGGACGGCGAGAAGCGTGTAAGGGTGCATCACTACCAAACAAGGCTGGAAGATCTAGAGCTGAAGCATCCCTGGATTTCCTCGGGCAATGCCCGGGAAATAGGTCTCTGGGCTCCCCCGGCCGGATGAGTAGCCAAAGAATCCAGGAGTCAGGAGACAGGAGTTAAGGCACAGGGTACAAGGTACAAGGTACAGGGTGCCTTACTCTATGCTCTATGCCTTCCCACATCTCACATCCCTAAATTTCTCAATCCCTAAAATATTTTACTAAAAAATAACTCTCCGCATTGCCGACTGCAACCACGCGAGTTAATCTCCTCCCAAGGAAATCATGCGCAATCGGGAATCCATTCCGATATTCGGGAAGAAGGAGTAAAAAAATGGAAGCAAAAAGCTTATTTAAGCAAACTGCACGCGTCCAGCCTGCGAGGGTCAATGTAGAGGATTTGCGGCAGCAGATAAGTGAAAAGTACTCCGAGGTAGCCTTAATGCCTGACAGGGGCTTTCACTTTCATACGGGATCCTTTCTGGCCATCATGCTCGGCTATGATGCTGCCCTGCTCGATGGTGTTCCCATCGGTGCGGTCGAATCTTTTGCCGGTACGGGCAACCCATTCTCGATGGGGAATCTCAAGGCTGGCGAAATAGTTCTCGACATCGGCAGCGGGGCGGGCTTCGATTCTCTCATAGCTGCCCGGCAAGTGGCACCCGATGGCAGAGTTATGGGAGTAGACATGACCGATGCCATGTTGGAAAAGGCCGCTGAAGGGGCTCGCCAGATGGGTTTGACCAACGTTGAGTTCCGCAAGGGGTTGGCGGAGGAGTTGCCTGTCGAAGACGAGTCCATCGATGTGGTCATTAGCAACGGGGTCATAAACCTCTGTCCGGACAAGGAGGTGGTGATGAGAGAGGTACATCGCGTTCTGAAGTCCGGGGGAAGGTTCCAAATCGCTGACATTGTTGTTCACAAAGAGGTCCCACAAGGTGCCAAAGATAACATTGATTTGTGGTCCGGCTGAATCGCTGGCGCTCTGCAGGATGCAGAGTGGAACTGGGTTTTAAATCGCGTCGGCTTTGACGGAATCAGATGGGGCAAGCAGGTAGATGTATTTTCTGGCTCCAAACACGAGTCGTCTGCCGCAGAATTCGATACGTTCGGCGTGACTTTCGCAGGTGTCAAGAAATAGGAGACAGGAGTCAGGAGTAAAAGGTAAGCGGTAAGCAGTGAGCAGTAAGCGGTAAAGGATGAATCTGATCAACTAATTTTCTAATTAACCAACCTGCCTTCTGTCCTCTGATCTCTGACCTCCGACCTCTGTCCTTAGTGCCTCGTTCCTAGTTCCTCCTGTCCTCTGTCCTCTGTCGTCTTTCCTTGTCTCGCCTGTCTCGCGGAGAACGCAGTGAGCTCCATGCCTCCTTTCTGGGACGAATCTTGCATAAATTTTCTGACAACACAGTGCCCCATCTCACAGGATGAAAAAGGACTATGGAAGAGAAGCTTTACAAGGTAATTTTTGAAGGAGAGATCCTCGCGGGGAGTCAAGTTCAAGAGGTGAAAAGAGCTTTGGCTAAGCTATACAATAAAACAGAGGATCAAGTGGAGCATTATTTTTCCGGCAAGCGGCTCACGGTAAAGAAGGATGCGGATCATGAGACAGCAATGAAGTACGTGAAGGCCTTTGAGGGAGCAGGAGCCGTATGTAGAGTGGAGGAACTTGAGACTCATGCCGGCCTGGAACAGCCCCTGGTGCTCGAAAAGGAGACAGAACAACCCAGCCAGCAGGACGACGTTATGGTCTGTCCTAAATGCCAGTTTGAACAGACGACCTCAGAAGAATGCGTGCGCTGCGGCATCATCATAAGTAAGTATTCTGAAAGACTTAGTGCACCAGAATTAGAGAGAAAACAGGAAAGTATTCGGATAGAGCCACAACAAAGCAGCTTTAAATTCCTGACAATCACTGTCGCCTTGCTTGTGGTTGTCCTTGCTAGTGGTTTCTATTATTTCACTGGTACGCCACGATATTCACTCTATAAATTAGGTCGGGCTGTCAAGAACCATGACAGCGCTGAGTTCCATAAATATGTGGATGTCGATAGAATCGTAGATCATCTTGCGACGTTTGCTGTCGAACAATTTCTCGAAGAAATGGAAAGAGATCAGTCAGCCAATGCCTTGCAAATAGATGGTCAACAATTTGACAGAGAGCTCGCCATGATGATGGTGCCTAAAATGATGGAATCTCTGAAGCCGCAAATTAAACAAGAAGTAACAAGGCTGGTTGAAGACACCGACGAAGAGATGGAGGGTTCCCCTTTGCTTGGGGCCACTTTAGCTGGCATAGAAATAAAAGGGAGCCTGGCGCTGGTGACAGTCGAAAACGAAGATACGGGGGAAGAAATCCGGTTCAAAATGGTAAAGTCGCCAGATAGATACTGGAAGATCGTTGAAATAGATCTTGAAAGTTTCGAGGCCCTTTCTAACAATTGAAAAAAAACAGGCGTCAGGAGTCAGGAGAAGTGAGCATAGAGCATAGGGCATAGAGTGAAGAAAAGATGTGAGATGTGAGATATGAGATGTGGGATTGAAGAGAGGCGCAGGGCACAAGGCGCAAGGTGCAGGGAAAGACAGAGAGCAGAGGGCAGAGCGAAAAAACAGATTTTGAATTTACCCTATGCTCTATGCCCTATGCCCTATGCATTTCTCTACTGACCACTGGATTCTGAATTCTGACTCCTTGTTTTTATGCTTTCCTCACAACGGACCACGGACAACTGACAGCGAGTCCTTCGCGAAAAACCCCACCCTCTTTTTTGTCTTTCAGCCCATGCTCTATGCCCTATGCTCTCTGCTTCTTTTCAATCCGAAATCCGCAATTTTAAATCTCCAATCTCCAATCTAAAATCTCAAATCCACCCTCTGCCTCCAACCTCATGCGCAGCGCTCCTCCAACCTCCAACGGCGTCTGCCTTCTTATCTGTGCCTTTTGCTTTAGTCTTTTTTCGCAACGGACCATGCACCACGGACATCTTACAGCATCTCCTCCGCCCGCTGCCAGCTGTTCCTCCCTCTGCCCTCTGTCCTCTGTTTTCTGTCGTCTTTCTATCTGCCCTATGCTTCCCTTGGTCTCGACTTTTTAACCCTCCTCGTTGCATCAGTTACAGGCAGGACTTATCTTAAAGATCTTTTCATAAGAAATGAAATTTTCCGGTCAACAGCCGAAGCGTTTCAAAAAAAGCAGGAGCTTTTTAGATGTCCTATTTCTCAGCTTACACCACGTTGTCACGTGCTAAGAAGGCCTCCATTATCATCGCCATTTTTATGCTCCTTTATTCAATTGGTGGGTTTCTTGTCGCCCCTGCTATCATCAAGTCCAAAGCTCCTGCAATCATATTCGAGCACTTGGGACGAAAAGCAACTGTGGAACACGTCAGGCTCAACCCATTTTCTCTATCACTGACGGTGAGGGACTTTGAACTTGCTGACTTAGGTGGCGAGCGATTCATTGGCTTTGAAGAGCTCTATGTAAATTTCCAGCTTTCCTCCATTTTCCGCCGAGCCTTTACTTTCGCCGAGATCAGCTTGACAGCACCCGATGGCCTGGTGAAGGTGTTGCCAGATGGCAGTCTGAATTTTTCAGATCTTATTAATAAACCGGTTCAATCAGAACCCGCGCAGGCCAGGAGCAGCGAGTTGCCCTCGGTACTGATCTCTCAGCTGCGCATTGAACGAGGGCGGTTCACCTTTAGGGATCTGTCGTTACCCACACCCTATGAAGAGACATTGTTTCCAATCCAGCTTGCTTTGAATAACTTCAGCACCAGTAAGGACAGCTACAGTCCCTATAGTTTCAGAGCATCCATGGGTGAAGCCGCGGTTATCAGCTGGGAGGGAGATATTTCGCTTAACCCCTTAGGCTCGCGAGGGCGTCTGGCGATCAACAAAGTAGATATGCCCAGCTTGTGGAAATACATTCAGGACCACGTAAACTTCGAAGTGGTCAGTGGGACAGTGGAACTGTCTAGCGGTTACCAGATAACTCAAAAAGGCGACGTTTTTGCTCTTGAGCTGACAGAGGGAGAGTTGCAACTCAGTGAATTAATAGTGGCTGAGAAAGAGAGCGAAACCGTGGTTTTATCGGTGCCTTCCCTGTCGGTCCGCGGTACTGAGGCAGATGTAAAGGACAAACAGATCGTTGTTGCATCGGTTACCTCCGAGGGAGCAAGGGTTAACGGCTGGCTGGCGCCTGATGGCAAATTCATGGCCGAGACAGTATTTTCCTTGGCTGGTCTCGAGGAGCGGTTCGGTGAATTTTCGGGGGATTCTGATGAACCACAGGTGGATGCCGAGCCGTGGACCATCAATATTCATCAGGTGAATCTGGATAACTACGCAGCAAACTTCCAGGACCAAACCCTGGCAACACCGAAGCGTATCGCTCTCGATTCCATCAAGCTTGATCTGAAGAATGTGAGCAATCAAAAGGATTCACAGGCAGAAATTACTGCTGCCCTCACAATCAATCAAACCGGAAGCGCTCAGGTTGAGGGGCTCTTTGGTATTAATCCGGCGTCAACCGATATTGCTCTTAAGATTACCCGGAATCCTGTTAAACCTATGCAACCGTATGTGGATGCTGTTGCCCCGGTTGAACTGGCCAGTGGCACAATAAATCTCGAGGGCAGGGTAAAGTATCGAGCTCTGCCTGGTGACGGACCAAAAGTCCGCCTTGAAGGTGAGGCCAGTATCGAAAACCTCGAGACTGTGGATCGCAGGAATTCAGAGGTTCTTTATTCCTTGAAATCATTTGCCGTTCAAGGGCTGGCACTTGATGTTGGTCCGAATGCGCTGAGCATATCTGAAGTTTCTCTAAACGAACCTGACTTCAAGCTCGCTATCAGCCCTGATGGCGAGATTAATGTGGTAACCATTCTCACTGTGAAGGATGAAACATCCAAGCAGGGTGAGACCGGAAAAAAGGTGGAGTCGCTCTTGGATAAGGTGGTCAAATATATCACCTTCCATCTCCAGGGCGCGATGCCGATCAGTATCGATACTGTACGTGTTGAAAATGGAGCTCTTGATTTTTCCGACCTTTTTATCAAGCCGAAGTTCGCTGCAGACGCCAAGAATCTCCGAGGAAGGGTAAAGGGGTTGTCCTCCAAGCCTTCGACACGGGCAGATGTCTTGCTGGAGGGAGCGGTGAATAAGTACGCACCCGTGAAGATATCGGGCCAAATAAATCCTCTGAGCGCAGAGAAGTATGCTGATCTGACCATGTCATTCGAAAACTTTGATCTCACCAGCACGTCCCCTTACGCAGGCAAGTTTGCCGGTTACACTGTGGAGGAGGGCAAGTTGTCACTGGAACTCAAATACAAAGTGTCGGGAAATGATTTTTCTGGTGAAAATAGGATTGTTGTCAAACAACTCACACTTGGTGAGCGCGTGGACAGCCCTGATGCCACGGAACTGCCGGTTAGTCTTGCAGTAGCATTGCTCAAGGATCGCAATGGCGATATTGAGCTCGATGTACCAGTGAGAGGCGACGTTGATGACCCCCATTTCAACTTTGGCAAGGTTGTGGCGAGCACCTTGAGGAATGCTATTACCAGGGTGGTGAGCTCTCCATTCACTATCCTTGGGAGTCTGGTGGGAGGAAGTGGTGAGGGTCTGAATAATATAGAGTTTGAATTCGGCAGTGCAACGCTAGCGCCGCAGCAGATCGAAAAACTTGATAAACTGGCAGAGGCACTTTCCGACCGTCCTGCGCTTCTGCTCAAGATCGAAGGAACTGCAGACAAGAAGAAAGATGGGGAAGCTCTGACTGAGGCTGAGCTGCTAGCTCATCTCAAGCGTGAAAAGCGATATCATTTGCGACGAGCCGGAGAGCCAGTGCCTGCCGATGATGAAAAGATCTCGCTCTCGAGTGCAGACTACCGACGTTATATAAAAAAGCTCTACCTCAAGAGATTTAAAGAAAAGCCAGAAACCCTGTTAGCTGGCGAATCCAACACTTCCGACAACAATGCATCATCCATTGACTCTGATCCTGGGGTGGCTGCCGTTAAACGACGACTGCTGGAAAGCATGGCGGTTGATGAAACCGAGCTAGAGGCTCTCGCCCAAAAGCGAGCAAATCAGATCAGGGATTACCTGATTGAGCAGGAGAAAATCTCTGAGGAACGACTGGTATCAGTATCGGCAAGAGTCGACAACGTTGCCAATGAAGATACAGTCCCCACCAATCTCATTCTTGCAGGATCATAATCAAGATTCAGGAGACAGGAGTCAGGAGTAGGCGGTAAGCGGTGAGCCGTAAGCGGTAAATCGTAAAAACCGTTGAAATCGTTGAAGCCGTTCAAATCGTTAAAGTCGTAAATGGTAAACGGTGACCGGTAAACAGCAAGCAGCTTTTTTGTTTTTCTTCCCTGACACCTGATCCGCCTCCGGCGGAACACCTGAAACCTTTTATTCTCCAATCTAAAATCTCAAATCTTCCCTCTGCTCTGCGCCTCTCCGTCCTTGACACACAACTATCCTCTGTGTCACATTCTTCCTGGCGGACTCGGGTTTTTTTCTCACTTTTGAATTCAGCCGAAGAGAGTCTGTAACTGTTGCTGCACAGAGGGCCATCATGAAGAGGCTTTTTTCGATTCTGGTCATATTATGCATTATCCCCTTATTTGTAGGATGTTCCTCCTACAGCATCAAGAAATTACTGGGTTATAGAGATTACGTTGGCCCAGACCGAGTACTTGTAGTGCTTTTGCCCCCAATAGGTGGGATGGGTTCACAGTATGAGACAAACGGTTTTATAGAGGCAGTGAGGGAAAAAGGATTTGAGGCGGATTTAAAAATACTTGATGTGAACCCGGTTCTCTATTTCAGGGGCAGAATTGTCGAGTTGGTGAAAACTGAGTTGGTTGACCCGGCAAAGGCTTCCGGTTATGAGAAAATCATCCTAGTTGGTACTTCCTTGGGCGGACACGGTGCACTACTATACATGACGAAATATTCGGAAGACGTTGATGGTGTGGTTGTTCTTGCCCCTTTTCTTATGGGTGGCCGCGTTGCCGAGGCGATCGAGAAGGCGGGGAGCCTTGGGAAATGGGAAGATTGCCCTAATTTTGAATGGGACTACGCCTGTAACATGTGGAAGCTAATGAAAGCTTGTGTGTCAGATCCACACAGGCAAAGCTCCATTATTCTCGGTTACGGAACAGAGGATGGATTCGCCCAGCAGAACAGCCTCCTGGCTAAAGAGTTGCCGCCACAGAACGTATTCACAGTTGCCGGCGGACATGATTGGGTGACCTGGAAGCTTTTGTGGATAGAGGTGTTAGAGTACTTCCATGTCAACTGCTCACAGACTGCCGAGGAGACCTGTCGAATCGAAATAAAGAGAGTAACTGACTTGAAGCCTTGATAGCTGGTTACCTCCTTGAGACCTCCAAAAATCCCACATCTCACATCTCCAATCCGCAATTCGAAATTCGAAATCCTCAATTTCCCTATCCCTTTTCATACCGATTTCTTGCCATTTGTATTAGAAATAACATCATTTAAACTATCCCAGTTACCTTCATACACAAGAAGCGTTTCTGAGATAGAGGTATAAGTTGTCAGCCTTACGGGAAATTTTGGCCCACCCAAAAATAAATTGCCTTAACACTCCTGGTTGGCACTCTGTTTGCGCGTACCTGCCCCAGTTTTTCCATTTTCTTTTGGATCTTTGCACAAAAAGGGCCTTGAGAAAACAGAACTGAACAGGGAGGGAGCGTTATGGCTAAGAGAATTATCAAGAGTTTCCTGGTTATTTTCGCGAGTGCATTGATTGCCAGCCCCACTTTTGCAGCGAAACCACAAAACGTAATAAGTATGAGCAACGGCTATCCTAGCGGGGCGCACTTTAACCTGATCATCCATGGAAAAAAGACAGGAAACAGCGATGTCGCTACAGAAGATATCACTACCTTTAATTGTCCGTCAGGCGAGGGGGGAAATTCAGTGTTTGTGGCCGATTATGGCAATTCAACTATACAATACATTTCCAACAAGAAAGCATCCTTAGCAGGGCTAACAGTGCTTGATGCCTGCGCTGAAGTCTTTGACGATAACCCTGCACAAGTTCAACTGCCCTACGATGAATACTATGTCTTCGCCAGGCTTCACGGAACACCAAAAAACAAACACGGAGAGCCAAGTAGTGTTATCCTGACCCCAAACCCAGTGCTGCAAGTCTGCAATTACGATGAGACTAATCCGGACGCTAATCCGGATGATTTTGCCACCTACACTGAATGTAATGAAAGTTCCTTGTGGGTACTCGGTATGGTCACCACGAGCGGGGTCTACTATGCAACGGACCACACAGCTGAGAGATATGACACGAGCAAGAAAGGGAAAGGTCCAAAGAATGCGCAAGAAATAACGGGTCTGTTCACCTGGAGCGGGTGGGTTTGTGATGCGAGTCTTGATTTTAATCAAGATGGGGTGATAGATGAAAACGATGTAACAGGCGATCTGGATGGAAGCGGGGTTATTGATAGTGATGATGACTACGGTGCTCTTCTGGACTTATGCGACCAATATATAAATGAATGGGTGTTTAATCTCGCAGATCTTGTCGTTGAAAGTATGGACTTTGAGAACAAAGGTGGAAAGACCTTGCACATAAGATTCTATCCAAGGTCAACTACCACATTCGATTCAAGCGTTCCACCCCCAACAACCCCAACTCCATAAGGCTGACTTCTAAAGAGGAAAGGCTGCCCTTCATTGATTTGTAAGGGTATGCCTTTCCTCACATCCCACATCCCACATCCCATATCTTTATCTTTACTCTATGCCCTGTGCTTTTTCGCTATGCGCTCTGCGCTTTGCGCTATGCGTCAATCAATCCGCAATTCGAAATTCGAAATTTCTTTTATAAACTCGCCATGTCCTTCGCATGCCTCACCAGGTTGATGAACTCGGATCGATAACCTTGTTTATCGTGACCCTTAGCGGACCAAGCCAATCGAATAACATCGTCATATGTTGCCCGTCCTTTATTCGGTGAGTCGCGCAATAGCATACCGAAGGCTGCAACAGCTGAAGCAAATCTGAAGTCATTGGACGCATTCTCAAACGCACTGTCGCCATCCTTTACCACCACAGCCATGAGTTTGCTGCTGTCACCATCTGGCTCCTTGTAACGGAGTTTTATAGTCAGTAGTTCACCTGCTGTCGTGGGCATTGTGGAGGTTTTCTGATATTTGAGCGGATCTACTCCAGGCAACTTCATTTCCTCTCCGGCTGGTACGACCTCATACAGTGCCGTAACCGTGTGGCCCGCTCCTATCTCGCCGGCGTCTTTTTTGTCATCGTTGAAATCCTCTGATCGGAGGGATCGGTTCTCGTAGCCGATTAATCGATATGCACTGACCTCCGTGGGATTGAACTCAACCTGTATTTTGACGTCTTTCGCAATTGTCACCAGGGTTCCGGTTATTTGCTCCACCAGGACCTTACGCGCTTCCCTTACGGAATCGATGTAGCCATAGTTTCCATTTCCTTTGTCTGCCAGGTACTCCATGGTCGAGTCTTTCAGGTTCCCGGTTCCAAAGCCCAGGACCGTGAGGAATATCCCCGTTTCAGCTTTATCCTGAATGAGACGGACGAGATCTCCCTGATTAGTAATACCTACGTTGAAGTCTCCATCCGTGGCAAGAATAACGCGGTTTGTTCCACCCTTTATGAAGTTCCTTTCTGCTGTCTGGTAGGCAAGTTGGATCCCCTGGCTACCGTGTGTACTTCCACCGGCTTGAAGATTCTTGAGGGCATAAAGAATCTCTCTTTTGTTGTTGTCGGTACAGGTTGTGGATGGAAGCACCAGACCTGCGGCCGAGGCGTACACCACTATTGCCACCCGGTCATCGTCACCCAGTTCGCGAACAAGTAGTTTCATGGCGCGCTTGAGTAACGGCAGTTTATTGGAGCTCCTCATCGACCCGGAAACATCGAGTAGAAAGACCAGGTTGCTTGGCGGCCGCTTTCCTTCTGCAAGTTCTTTTCCCTTGAGAGCCAGGGAGAGTAACTTGTGATTCTCCTGCCAGGGGCAGTTCGCCACTTCGGTGCGAACCGAGAAGGGCTTGTCAGTTGATGGGGTTGGGTAGTTATAGGTGAAGTAGTTGATCATTTCCTCGATGCGAACCGCATCTTTGGGGGGCATTTGCCCATCCCGTATGAAACGTCGAACGTTGGCATAGGCCGCGGTGTCCACGTCGATGCCAAATGTGGAAAGTGGGTTTTGCCCAACGTTAAGAAATGGATGCTCTTGTAGATAGTCGTAGGCTTCAGTATTGAACTTTGCATACGTGGGACATACTTCTGCTTCCTCGTAAATAGGGGGTTTATAGGCGGTATTTATACCTCCGCTGCTCCTGTACGTCGCAAATTGAGGAATAACAATGGCCGCTACAATAGTTGCAATCACTCCAAAAAGTAAGGTGTTTACAATCCACTTGGTTTTGCTTTTCATTGGATCACTCCTTTTGATTTGAGGAAAAACTTCGGGCCGCGCCGAAAGAGGCGCAGGCCTAGATTTGTGTAGGCGGTTGCATGTTTCACCAGGGAACGAATACTGTTTTTTGAAAGCAATCTTGTGTCTGGTCTGAGGAGCGATCATTGAATAGGCGGGTTAGAACAATAGCGGTGTTGAATACCTCCCCAAAAGTTGTTAGTCCAGCGTTCTTATCTCTTGAGCCGATGCTTTCACCAGGGGCCTAGAGCAACCCCTGTGCCAAATGTGCAGAAACGGAGTCCGATCTGGCTGTTTGCCCCAACCAAGCGGAACGGCGAGAGTTCATGGAAAACGAACCGGACCGCCGGACGGGCGAAAAGTTCTTATTTTATTGACGAAACACGGCAAACTTGACAGCTTTTGGCAGGAAATAAAAGACAGGGGCTAGCTCTTCGACAGGCTCAGAGCAAGGAGTCAGGAGTTAGGAGACAGTAGAGGTGTCGGGTTTCAGGTGTCAGGAGATTAGCATAGGGCATAGAGCATAGAGCATAGAGTAAATTCAAAATGTGCCTTTCCGCTCTGCGCTCTGCGCTTTGCGTCCCATTGGGACAAATCTTGCATAAATTTTTCGACCACGCAGTGCCCCATCTCACAGGATGGAAAAGGATTATGGCAGAGCAGCTTTATAGGGTAATTTTTGAAGGAGAGATCCTCGAGGGGAGTCAAGTTCAAGAGGTGAAAAGAGCTTTGGCTAAGCTATACAATAAAACAGAGGATCAAGTGGGGCACTATTTTTCCGGCAAGCGGCTCACGGTAAAGAAGGATGCGGATTATGAGACAGCCATGAAGTACGTGAAAGCCTTTGAGCGAGCAGGAGCCGTATGTAGAATGGAAGAACTTGAGACCCATAGCGGCCTAGAGCAGCCCCTGATGCTGGAAAAGGAGACAGAACAATCCAGCCAGCAGAACGACGCTATGGTCTGTCCTAAATGCCAGTTTGAACAGGCGACCTCAGAAGAATGCGTGCGCTGCGGTATCATCATAAGCAAGTATTCTGAAAGATTTAATGCCCCAGAGAGTATGAGAAAAGAGGAAGGTCTTGGGATAAAGCCACAACAAAGGAGCTTTAAACAACTGAAATTATCTGCCGCCTTGCTTGCGATTTTTCTTGTTATTGGTTTCTATTATTTCTCTGGTACGCCACGAGATTCACTTTCGGAGAACCGCACGAGCCCAAAGGTCGAGCTTTACACCACTAGTTGGTGTCCTTATTGTGACAAGGCTCGTGACTTTTTTATTTCGAGGGGAATCTCTTTCACAGAATACGATATTGAGAAAGACCAAAGCGCTGCTGCCCGCAAGAACAAGCTGGACAAAAAAAAGGGAGTACCCTTTGTTGTGATAGATGGAATAGGAATGCATGGATGGTCCGAAGCAGCTTATGAACAGGTATATGAACAGGCATTAAAAGGACATCCATAACTTACCCTCACCCGTCTCGCCGTCTTCCGCATCCCGATGCCCCAAATCCCAATGACTAAGGTATCAGTGTTCAGGTTTCAGCTTTTTGTCTTTCTGCCCTGACACCTGATCCGCCTCCGGCGGAGCACCTGAAACCTTTGATTCTGCAATCCACAATCCGCAATCCGAAATTTACCCTCTGTCCTCTGCCTCCAACCTCGAGCGCAGCGCTCCTCCAACCTCCAACGGCATAGCCCCATGCCATGCTCCACGCTCCTTCATCGCCTTCCAATTGACAAAACAGTGGATGATACTTAAAAACTTGGCACTGAGGTATACTGTGACAAACATCTTCAGGGGTGCTCTGGTGTAGAGGATGTAACCTCTGGCTGAACACCTGTGCAAAAAGCATGGTAGGCAGGTCGAGCAAAGCTTTGGAGGTGGATTATGAAAAAGATGCTCAAATGGCTGCTACTGGCAACAGCGGCCGTGTTTATACTTTGTTTCCTGGCCCTTCTTATCGTTCCCAGGTTTGTTGACCTCGACGATTACAAGCCCCAGATTGAAAGCAAGGTTTCTGAGGCGACCGGGCGTCCCTTCACCCTCGGCGGCGACCTGGAGCTCTCTCTCTTTCCCTGGGCAGGTGTGGCCTTTTCCGATCTTCGCTTGGGTGCTCCACCCCAATTCAAAGAAAAAGATTTCATCACCATAGAATCATTCGAGTTTCAGGTGAAGCTCCTGCCACTACTCTTTAAAGATATCCAGGTAAAACGATTTGTTCTGGTCGGGCCGAAAATCGTTTTGGAAAAATCCAAGGACGGCAAGGCCAATTGGCAGGGACTGGGAAAAGCTGGAACTGAAGTCGCTGCTGAGCCGGAAGTAAAAGAGAAGGCCCCAAAGGAAAAAGGCAAGGGGGATATTCCCATAAAGAGCTTGGCGGTTGAAACGTTCTCCATCGAGGACGGCGAGATTTTATTGATCGACCACGCCCGAAATGAGCGGCGCCAGCTCAAAAAGCTAAGCCTGGAACTGGACGGGATTTCTCAGGAGCGGCCCATACGTTTGTCTCTTTCCGGGCTCGTTGACGACAAGCCGTTCTCGCTGAAAGGGAAAATAGGTCCCCTGGGCAAGAAACCCGGTGAGGGATCCGTGGCCCTGGATTTGTCGGCAAGTATCTTTGAAACGGTTATCGCAAAGGTCCAGGGACAGATAACAGATGCGGCGACTCACCTCGCATACGATGTGAATGTTCAGGTAGAGCCGTTTTCGCCCAGAAAGCTGGCCACTGCTTTCGGCAAGCCCCTGCCGCTAACCCCGGCCGATCCTGATGTCCTGAAGCAGCTGTCTCTGAAAAGCTCGTTGCAGGGTAGTGCGCAAACACTGAAAGTGAAGGACGGAGCTTTGGTGCTTGATGATTCCAAGCTCAGGTTCTCTGCTGACATAAAGGAATTTTCCAAGCCCAACGTGACCTTTGATCTCAATGTGGACCAGATTGACATCGATCGGTACCTGCCGGTCTCTCAGAGCGAGCCGGGGAAGTCCAGTAAGCCCACGGAGGCTGCCACTCAGCCTGCAAAGAAGCCTGCAAAGAAGATTGATTACAAACCACTGCGAAAGCTGGTGCTCGACGGTAGAGTCCACATAGGCAAACTCAAGGCCAAAAACGCTCGGGTTGAGGATGTCGATCTCAAGATCAGCAGCCGTAACGGCGTGCTGAACCTCGATCCTTTTAACATGAGACTTTACGAAGGGACGGTGAAATCGAAGGCAACTTTGGATGTGCGTCGAAATACCCCGGCCACCAAGGTCACCCTGCAGATGAATGGGGTTGAGATTCAACCCCTGCTCAAGGACCTGCAAGACAAAGATTTTCTGGAAGGGAATACGCGCGCCCAGCTGGCTCTGGCCATGAGGGGAGATAGCCCTGAAAAAATCAAACAGACGCTGAACGGCAAGGGCGAATTTCATATCAATGACGGGGCCATTGTGGGCGTCGACCTGGCGGCGATGGCCCGCAACGTTAAGTCCGCGTTCGGTCTGGCGGCGAAAGAAGCTCAAAGACCCAGGACAGACTTTGCCGAGCTTAGTGCGCCTTTTACACTGACCAATGGTGAATTTAGTACGACAAATACCAAACTGAAGAATCCCTTCCTCCGCTTGAAAGCCAAGGGTAAAGCCGATCTGGTGGACGAGACCCTCGATTTTCGGGTGAAACCAAAGTTTGTAAGCACGATGAAAGGGCAGGGCGGTGATATGTCCGGATCGGGATTGGCAGTGCCAGTGCTGGTGACGGGTACCTTTTCTTCTCCCAAATTCCGTCCAGATCTCGAGTCAATGATAAAAAAGGGTCTCACAGAGGATTTGTCCGATGCTGCCGGGCTGGGCAAGAAAAAGGACGAGTCGACTTCCGTGGAAAAGAAGGCCAAGGACTTTCTCAAGGGACTGCCGTTCGGCAAGTGATATAATGGTAAGCAGTAAGCGTTTTTTTTGTTTT
The DNA here is from genome assembly GCA_041560295.1 of Syntrophobacteria bacterium. Lineage (GTDB taxonomy): Bacteria > Desulfobacterota > Syntrophobacteria > BM002 > BM002 > BM002. Next base: position 16,852 of record JBFFBS010000065.1, read on the forward strand.
TAACTCCATGCTCTATGCTCCATGCGAACCAC
>JBFFBS010000066.1:0-16873 GCA_041560295.1 Syntrophobacteria bacterium
CTCAAACCACAGCCAGAGGAATTGGGTAACTGTGGTTCTTGAGTGGTTGGCAGGAAAGGGTACTAGACCTTACGCTGAGGTCTTGACACCCAAAGAGAGGATCCTTAGAATAGAAAGCCCGTTATAAAACTGCGCAGTCGGCATATTGACAGATAAATCAATAAAGAGAGGGAGTTAGCATGATCGAGGTTACTGAGAAAGCGACAGAGAAACTGAAGGAGTACCTGGAAGAGCGCGAGATCGAATCTGCAATTCGTATTTTTGTCTCCCAAGTTGGTTGAGGGGGCCCCTCATTGGGAATGGCTCTGGATGAGCCAAACGAGAAAGATCAGGTTGTCGAACTTGACGGTCTTACCTACCTTGTTGATACCACTTTAATGAATCAGGCTAAACCCATAAAGGTGGATTACATGGAAGACGGTCACTGTTCTGGTTTTGCTATTACCTCAATGCTTTCCCAACCAGACGCTTGTGGTTCTTGCAGCTGTTAGGATTGTTCTTGCCCAGAAAATACCGACTCTCCTGCAATAGGGTCGGTATTTTTTTGCCTTGGAGAACTGAAAGCACAGAAGTTCCAAATCACAAAGACTGAGGTTTCAGGTTTCAGGTGTCGGGTGTCAGGAAAAACAAACATAGAGACTGAAACCCCGAGCTTTGGCGCCTGGGATTTGTTGTTTTGCAATGCTCCATCACTCCACTACTCCATTACTCCATGTAGTTCTCCCTCTTTAAAACAACGTCCAGCCTCAAATGAGAGCTCGTTTTGGGCCCTGGATTATCTAGCTAACTTTACTGCTCCTCCAGCCACTGCCAGCCGGATTCCAACAGCCTTTGCCGCAGCCAGGTTAGTACCTTATCAAACTCATCGTGTAGGTGACCCAGAGCCTGTCCCCTATGACTCACCCGATTCTTCTCCTCGGTGTTGAGTTGCGCGAAGGTTTTTTCCAAAGGTGGATAGTAAAAGACCGGGTCGTAACCGAACCCCTGGCTGCCGACCCCTTCTTTCATGATAATCCCATCGCAGCGTCCTTCGTATACGAGAGCCGGACCCCAAGGAACTGCTATAGCGATAACACACCCAAAAGCAGCATTGCGATTTTCCGCTCTCCCAAGTTCTTCAAGCAGTTTGGCGTTATTTGCCTCATCGCTGGCGTTTTCTCCTGCGTAGCGGGCAGACCGAACTCCTGGAGCACCCCCCAGAGCCTCTACCATCAGACCCGAATCATCGGCAAGAGCAGGTAATCCCAAAATCTTGGCGGTGAACCGCGCCTTTTTCACTGCATTGTCTTCAAATGTTTCGCCATCCTCTTCGGTTGTCGGCGTTGGCCCAAAATCAGCCAGATTCTTGATGTCCACAGGAAAGTCGGTCAGCAGCGCCCTGATCTCCTCGGTTTTGCCCTTATTCCTCGTGGCTATAACCAATGGTATTCGATTCATATGAACCTCGCGCACGTTGATGTCATAGGAGGTAGCTATCCTAAGTCACATCGTTCATCGAGTCAATGCAATAGGTTTGGAGTACTGGAGTATTGGAGTTATGGAGTAATGTAAAGCCAAAGATAATCCATCAAGCCGTTCATTCCTCATGCCAATACTCCAACACTCCATTGCTCCATTACTCCATCTTTTGTTTCGTTTCCGTTGACTTTTGTGCTGAAATTCTTTACCAAATGCAGAGGACTACAGCAAATATTCCTTTTTGTGACATGGGAGAGAGGACTGGAGGTACATTGTTATGCCGATTTATGAATTCTATTGCCCGGATTGCCACATGATTTTCAACTTTTTCTCCCGTACAATCAATACTGAAAAGATACCGGGCTGTCCCAAGTGCAATCGCTCTAAGCTCGATCGACAGATGTCAGCTTTCGCAGTGCTTCGCGGTGCTAAGGAGGATCAAGACGATGGCCTCCCTGACATTGATGAGTCTAAACTGGAGAAGGCCATGACCGCTCTCGCCGGTGAAGCTGAGCGGATCAATGAAGACGACCCGAAACAGGCGGCCCAATTGATGCGCAAACTTACTCAGATGACCGGTCTTGAGTTGGGCTCGGGCATGGAAGAGGCCTTACGCAGAATGGAGGCCGGCGAAGACCCGGAGCAGATTGAAGCAGAAATGGGTGATTTACTGGAAGAAGAAGATCCCCTTGTTTTTCAAGGACAAAAGAAGACCGGTCGCCGGAAGATTCCACCCAGGAAGGATGACAAGCTATATGAACTGTAACGAAACGTGAGGCATAGGGCGTAAGGCTCACGGGGAAGAAAGAAAACCTTTACTTGCCTTGAACCTTTTGCCTCTGGCCTTATGCCAGATTCGAACGTGAGGTGGACGTTAAACACTGATCCTGGTTTTTTGGAGAATATGAAATGGCACTGTTGAGCCCGTACAATCAGCAGCAGAAGGAGGCCCTTCTCATGGTGCGCCAGCATCTGGCAGGGCTTCACCTATCTCAACTGCGCCGGCTCAAGAAACGAATCAGAGCGTACCTGGGATTTCGAGAAGCTGTAGCATCTTTTCAAAAGACGCACTTTGCTGATCTCTGCTCGGAAAAATGTTTCACGAACTATACGAGTGCCTGTTGTGGTCGGGAAGGAATTATCACCTTTTTTGCTGATGTCGTAGTCAATGTGCTTCTTTCCACCCAGGAAGAAATCGATGTCTTGCTGGATATCCTCGACACAGACACAGGTGGATTGAATTGTGTCTATTTGAATAACGCAGGCTGTCTCTGGCGGGTCAAACCCATTGTCTGCGAGATGTTTCTCTGCGAGCACGCCAAGAACCTTGTGCTGGACGACAACAAGGCTTTGCAATCCCAGTGGGAAACATTCCGTCAACGTGAACGTCGATATACCTGGCCAACTCGACCGGTACTTTTTGATGAGGTGGAGGACTACTTCATTGGAGCTGGTTTCGACAGCCCACTGATGTATCTTCATCGTAGCCCGGGTTTGCTAGATCTCAAGGCTCGACATGGTCTGGGCAATCCGAAAAGCGCCAAAGTGAAGTGAGGTATTTTTTACGAGCCCTTTATCGCCTAGATACAAAGGGAATTCAGATTTGGGATGTGAGATGTGAGATCTGGGATCTATGACCTTTGTCTGATATATGGCATCCCACATCGCATATCTCATATCTCACATCTAACCATAACTTGATAAGATTGTGTTTTTTAAACCGGTTAAGAAATGAGCCCTAAAAGCGAAACCCCACCTTCGGGATTGCCAGCCAGCCTACCGCTACCTGATCGTATTCATACCTTCGATATCTCCTACCGCATCGTCCGGCCCGAGAATTTCGACTCCTTGGGGATCGACCCTCAAGATATTCCCGTGGGCACGTTCGTGGCTGAAGACCATCCCCCTTTTCTTGCCAGTCGATTTGGCGGCAACGCTTACGGCCTTGGCATTGTGGAGCAGCTGGATAAATTGGGAGCCGCTGAGCTTGATTTTCTGGAAAGCTTGGATCTTGGTGACTCCGCGATCCTCAAGAATAACTACCGCCGTATCAACAGTATCTATCGAAAACTGGGATTATTGATGCGGTTCAGTAGGCACGGCAAGCGTTACTTTCTCATTCCGATAAATTGGGTCTCTCACTCCTTGGAGGACATCAAAGACAAAGTCGATGAGATCGAGCGAGTCTTACTCGAGCAAATTCATCGCCGCAAGAAAGAAAAGCTAAATGTCGCCCTCCTCACTGCTCCCAACGTTCTCATCGTGCACGAGATCACCGGTAGAATGGCGGCGCAGAAATTTGTGATTATCGACTCCGTAGAAAAGCTGCGTGAAGCCAGCGGACCATTTGATCTCATTGTTATCCCGCAAGACATGGATGATCTGCTTTTGTCCCTGGGCATTCAGGGATTGACTGGCTCGAGGCTGACTCAAAAGACCTTCACCAGACACGGTACTTATGTGGCTGGCAAGATCTATGATCTCCTAGAAGCCGATTGCGAACTCTGCATTATTGCCAGCAGGCAGTTTCCCCGTACAAATGAAGAGGTCTGGGTGGAATTTCGGGACCCGGATGATTTGCGAAATTTCCTGCTTTTTACCCATGTGTTTCGTTCCAAGAAGAGATATCGCGGCAAGAGCGGCAGTCTTCTTCGGGTCCATCTTGCAGATTTCTACAATTACCTAAGCGGAATTTTTGTCTACCGTGAGGACTTGAAAAAAATCGTTGGCGAACGAGATTTGATGCAGCTTACCGTAGAGGAAATTTACCGCTTACCTCGGTTAGATTTGAAAATCTCCAGTGCCAAGCCCGTTGATTTGGAGGCCAGATGGGACAGGATACTAAAACCATTCTTTGCAAAAAGTACCTGCCATTCCAAGCTTTCCCCCTCATTGAAAAAAAACTGGGAGAGAAATTACATCGTCGAAGGAGAGCTTCCAGACAACCTGCAGATCTATGTTGGTCGCAAGCGTGAACCCTCGCTACTCCTCGAGCAACTAGAGCGAGAAGAGCGGCTTAGTGGCATGGCCGGATGTTCTCTGGCCTTGGTGGCGGACTACAAGAACACCTTCGACTATGTCTTCGCAGTGCTGCAGATGCTGGCGGAAATTCGCGAGAAGCGATTCGACCGTTTGTCCGAGCTCGAGCTAAACCGGCTGCATAATCCCTTCGAGGCCCCGAAAAATAGATATCGTGCCTTTAACCATTTGAAAAAGTTGATGAAGCAGACCAGCCGCTTGGGCAGGTTGGAAGGACTCCTCAACCCGGACGGTATCGAAGGACCTCGTACAAAGGTCTTGGAGAACATCGAGAAGTTGTCGCTTCTAGGTTTTCCCCCGGCCCTCCTAAGAGAAATTTACCTGATTGTGGTGGGTCACACCACTATGGGGCGAATCACCTTTGGTAAGCTCCCCGAAAAGACCCTGAAGTCAATCACTGACCAGGCCAAACACAAGAGTTTGGAGGAGGTGGCTGATTTGCTCAGAATAATTCGTTTGTTGAGCATGTCAGAAATTGCCGCCTCACTGCGCGACAAACTCACCAAAGAACAGGGAAAAGAGCTTTTCAGCCTCTATGATCAGGCCATCTGGATAGCCGCTGATCCGCTGCTGGATTGGGAAATCCTCCATGACCAGAAGATCGCAGACCTGGGTGGGGCCCAGAACTTGGCCGTACGCCAGATGCTCAAACTCTTTAATCTTTTTGAATACTTAGATTCTTGGACTGATATTGCAGACAAAGGCCCATTTCAAAAGGAAGCCCTCGCCCACTACAGTTCTCATAAGCTGGAACAGATTGATCAAGTCTTAGAGCTCATCAGTATCACCAACGAATTCAAGGAGCGCTTCTATGAGCGCGAACCTTTCAGTCGGCCATATTTTTTCCGGAAACTGCTCAACTGCCAGTTCCATGGCACTGGTCACATATTTCCAATCCTTGGTACACGAGCGGGATTTATCCTTCTCTGGATTACCATCAGCGCCTCACCGGGCAATGTCATCAACTTCAACCCACTTCTCAGCTACGAACGTCATGACAGCGAAGAGAGACTGGCGAAGGTAAGGAAGGGACTGGAAGCTCTGGTACCCGAGCAACTCCATTTTAGCTACCTGACGAGTACCAGGAAGACGCTCTCCCAAGGACTGCCGGCCTTTATCTTTACCAGCGGCATTCAACTGCGCTACAACGCCCAAAATCAGACCACAGAGGTCATTTTCATTGATGTAATGGATAACCTCAGAAAAATGGAACCGATGCTCCAGTCCGTTCGCGATCGCTTGATTCCTGAGATTCCCATCTCCGAGCTAAGAGAGACTGATCGACTCTTCCGGGAACTACACAGCTACGACCAACATCTGCAAAAGATGACTCCAGAAACAGGGATGGACACTGAACTGTTGGCTCAGCAGAAAGCTAAAATCGAATCTTGTTGTTCTCGCCTCGAGGAACTTTTTGCCCAGAAGCTTTTTCTGCCTCAACGAGTTTTTGACACCCTGGAAATCATTCACGAACACTGCCCAGGTATTGGCCGTCGTATTCTCACCGAGTTCTGGGAGCTTGATAGGATCAAACCGACAAAAAAAATTCACGCCGGGGAGACAATTCCTGCTTATGTTCTTCGCTGCCTCAAGAAGTTCCAGGCCCTGGTAGCAAAAAATCGCGAGGCGCTACAAAATACAGAAACCTTTCTCCAATTGGCCCAGCAGCAATTTGGTGCCATGACCGGCGAGACCATTGGCATTAGTAATGTGCAGATTGACATCCTTGAAGAGGTTGTTGCCCGAATTAGCACCCGACCTGAACTAATGGAAGCTTTGAGCGCTGCCATGATTTTCCAAGAAATCGGCAAACTCCCCCTGTATCTCGAAGAATATAGATCTCTCTCCCACAGCAATACCCACGGAGTGGCAGGCGCTGAAATCTTGCGACGACAAGCTCTGCTCCAGCGCCTCGGCATGGATGAAGACACAAGCAAACTGACCAATTCCCTCGTGAAAGTTCACGGGCTGATGGGTCACGTGCTTCTGGGGGAAGTGGCCTTACCAGCGCTGGAACAGGTGACTTCATCCGGTGATGAACAGCTCTTTGAAGCGTTTTTCATCCACTCGGTGCTTGCGGCGGCGGCCTATCGTGAAGGTATCATGGTGGAGGATCTACTCGACCGTTTTTTGGACTTGCGCCAGGTGGCCTTGGATGTCATTCGTGGCGAGACTTCCTGGCCAGCTTACGTGGATAAGAAGTTCGAGGAAAAAGGGCGGTCCCTCTTGACAGACATGAATACCACCGCCAGCGTGCCAGGTCAGCTGGTTCTGTTCTCAGAATGGGATAGTTTGGGAGACAAGCACAGTCACCACCTTAAGGGGAAGGATACAGCAGCGATTGAGCGGCTCTTCCGACTCGTCGGACTTCCTGATATTGACTTTGTGGATATCCAGATGAAAATTTTGGATATGCCAATTAGCTTTATATACCACAAGAGAGGTTTGAAGAGCACTGGGTTGCACAAGTTTGAGGAAGATCTGCAGAGAGCCATGGTGGTCCACAAGGATGTGATGGGTTTGGCCGATACAATCCGACGCTACCTGCTGGACCAACTCAACCCTGCCCGTGATTCTATCCGTATCTACGGCTTGGAATATGTGGCTCGATACCTGACACCGGAGGATTGGCTGAAATTGCTTGTTTTGGGCTTGCGTGGTTTGGATCGATTTTGCCCCGGCAATGGTGAACCCAGGGTGATTGATCTTCACGATCTTAACCTCATTATTGACCGGCGTTACCAGGCCATTGCCGAGGAGTTGGCCACCTTGCCTGCAGATCGTCTCTTCGAGGACTCGAGCTTGCTTTCCAGTCTTGCCGAGGCCTCGGTGGGCATCATCTTGCTCTACAACCCTGACGAAGGAGTGGCGAAACCGTTTTACCAGGATCGTCTTCAGATACAACTGGTTCTGGAACAAATGCAAGAGCAGCAAGAAATTTTGCGACTCAAAAATCTCTATCACCGAGAGCTAAAAAAGCTCAAAAACTACGCCTACCATACGGAGGACTACCAAAAGCTTCTGAGCGATTCCTTCCATGAACGATTGGAGAAACTCATCAAACGAGCCCTCAAGGATCTGCAAAAAAGGATGCGACGACAAAGGAGCTTCTCGGGGATTGAACGTGTGTTTGCCGAACTGATGGCGCTAGCTGAAGAAAACGCTTTCTCAGAAGAGCAGATACAACTCGTAACGGACATGCACGAATTCAACAGAGATCGTCTGCGCAGCCGAAGGCTGGAGGCCATATACCGGGAAATTCATGGCTGCTCCACCACTGCTGAATTATCTGAACTTTGGCAAAAGATTCGGGTTGAACTCGTGAACAATCAGAGCCACCTGGGCAAAGAGTTTGAGGATCTGGTCACGTCTCGCTTTGATCAGCAACTGGAACAACTGAAGAGGTCTGAGCACTAAATCTCAGGGTGTCGGGTGTCAGGAAAGAGAAACAAAAAAACTGAAACCTGTCGAAGATCGCGTCTAGAGCGAAGCGGCAGCGGGGAACACTGAAACCTTAGTTATTGTGATTTGCTATTTGGAATTTTTGATCACTGTTTTCGTCTGAGGTGATTACGAATAACACGTTTTTCTCCTTGACATTTCAACGCCATAACATGTATATAAAGTAATTGTAGAGGAAGGTCAGTATGCACTAGTCCTGGATATTTCTGCTAACTGGCCAACCACTCACACCACACCAATCAACCACACGTTTAAGGAAATCCGTCCCCAAGCTCGACACTTCGGGCGCAAAAGGGTGGATTTCTGAGGCAGTGTGGTTTTTTCTTTTTTTGGGTAGTAAGCCGATGGAAAAGCACAATAGCTGCATCAATGCCAAGGCTGTAATCGACTACGTAGAAGAGCGTAACCCTGCCTTAGTGGGACCGCTCCTGCAAGGTCTTGGTCCGGAACTGGAAGGGGTTGCGGACGTCAAGGACTTTCTCACTGACTCCAACAACTGGATATCCAGCGATCTGCTTATCCTTCTTTACGATAGAGTTAAAGAACTTTTTGGCAACGAGGATGTGGTTTTTGACATCGGCTTCGAGTCTGTGGCCAAAAGGCGACTCGGCTACATTCAGCGTGTCCTTTTTTCCGCCATCCGCAACCATGGTCGTACCCTCAAGCGTATCCAGAGTCTCAACGATAAATTCAACCGCAACAAACGGGTCCAACTGGCTGAACTCAATCGGGATGGAGCCGTGGTCCGTCTCGAGTGGTTTAAAGATATCCCCATGACTCGGGATTTTTGCCTGATGAACCGCGGCGTTTACACTGCAGTTCCGGTGGTCTGGAACGAGCCACCTTTACAGTTGGAGGAGCACAAGTGCTACTTTGAGGGTGACAGCTACTGTGAGTATCACCTGAGCTGGAAGCGTCGGCCGTCGTTAAAACGGCTGCTGCTGAGGCTCATTGCCCCCTGGAGACTGGCCAGGGCCACCATTGAAGAGTTGGAACAGGACAAGGAACTCCTCCGCGACAAGTATGCTGAGGTTCATGGTCTAAACAAGCAGCTCAAGTCCCAGTTAGACCGACTGGTCAGCCTCCAGGAGGCGAGCACGGCAATTCTCTCAACGTTAGACATTGATGAGCTGATGACGCTGATTCTCCAGCGCCTCGTGGATGTATCGGTGCTGGACAGGGCGGCAATATTCCTGCTGGACGAAGAACAGGAAATATTATACCTGGCGCACGCTGTGGGCGCTCCGGCTGACTACATCAAGGAAGCAGTATCCTACACTGTACCCTTGCAGAAGAAGTCAAACATCATCGCCAGAGTGGCAAGGACCGGAAAGACCGAGCTGGTGGATAATGTGGCTGATTCTCACATAAATAAGGAGAATCTTCTTATCAAAAAATTTCAGCCCCAGGCCTTCATAGCTCTGCCACTAAAAGTGCGGGGCAAGGTATTCGGGGTGTTGGTCGGCGATCAGCAAAAGGCAGGAGGGCAAGTTATCTCGACGGAAAAGGACTTCCTTATCAGCTTCTCCAACCAGATCGCCATAGCCATCCACAACGCCAATCTCTATCGCAAACTGGAAGAATCTGAACGTCAGTACCGCGAGTTGGTGGAAAACGCTCATGAGGGCATCTGGGTGGTGGATGAAAACGGCATAATCACCTTCGCCAATCAACGGCTTTCAGCCATTCTGGGTTACGAGGAGATGCTTGGCCGCAATATAAACCAACTGGTAACCCCCGATAAGAAGCGCATCCTTCTCAACCTTCTGGTGCAGAACATGCGAGGCCTGGTGGCCCAAGAAGAAATCCAGATGAACTGTAAAGAAGGAGACCATGTTTCAGCCATAATAAGTAGTGTGCCCATTATGGACGGGGAGCGCTACAAGGGCAGTTTTGCCATGGTGACCGACATCACGGAAAAGAAGCGAATGGAAACCAAGCTTCTGCACCAGCAGAAAATGGAGAGCATCGGCACCATGGCCGGGGGAATTGCACACGATTTTAACAATATACTCACTGGCGTTCTCGGCTATGCCAGCCTGCTGAAACATAGACTCCGCGGTCAGGAGGAAACCAAGCGTTTTATTGACATCATTGAAAGTTCCAGCCTGCGGGCCGCTGATCTTGTCAGGCAGCTGCTGGCATTCAGTCGCGGAACCCAACCCGAAGATTTGCAGGTAGTCTATCCGAATCGTGTCATTCGGGAGACCAATAGGTTGCTGGAAAGTTCACTGGGAAAAGATTTGCAGGTGGAGTTGGACTTGCACCAGGGCTTGCCGCCCATAGCAGCAAACTCTACCCAGGTGCAGCAAGCAGTTCTTAACCTCTGTCTCAATGCTCGCGACGCCATGCCCAACGGAGGGAAGATAACCATTTCCTCCGCTGCGGTGGATTTAGACGGAAAATCTTCATCTACTTACAAAGATTTAGCGGCCGAACCAGGTCAATATGTCCGGATTCGGGTGGCTGACAACGGCATCGGCATCTCCCAAGAGGACCTGGAGAAGATTTTCGACCCATTTTTTACCACCAAAGAAGTGGGAAAGGGCTCGGGGCTGGGATTGGCCATGGTCTATGGCATCGTCCAAAATTCCCGAGGGTACGTATATGTGGAGAGTGATCTGGACAAGGGCACAGTCTTTGATCTTCTTTTCAAGGTTGCAAAGGATAAGGACAGGCGGCAATCATTGCGTCGGTTGACCCCCGGCTTGGCAGGTGAAGAGACCGTCCTGCTGGTGGACGATGAGCCAATGGTGCGTGATTTAGGAAACGAGATTTTGTGCAGTTACGGCTACCAGGTTGTCCTTGCCTGCGATGGCCTGGAGGCCTTAGAAATCTACGAGAGCAGGGGGGCGGATATTGATCTGGTTGTGCTCGATCTACTCATGCCGAAGTTGGGTGGCAAAGACACACTGACAGGTCTTAGAAAACTTGATCCTGCTATAAAAGTGATCATTTGCAGTGGTTACGGCTCCAGAAAAAATGGTCTGCAGCAAATGATGGCCTCTGGAATAAATGTTGTACAAAAGCCCTTCAAGCCAGAGGAACTGGTTTCTACTGTTCGTCAGGTCCTCGACGAGGAAACAGGTACCAAGGAGAACCATGGAACAACATCGCTGAGCGATAAAAATATAGCTGTACAGAGCTGAACTCAGACGGGTTTAGAAACTCTTTTCAAATAAGTAAGGGGGGGAATGGTATGAAAAGAGCACTAAAGCGCTCTGTTGGTAGGGTCGGACTCAGCCGTTTTCTGCAATGGCGCTTCAATACCATATTGATGCGCTGGTTGCCTAGAACCTTAGTGCGGGCTTATCTGGGTCTATTGGGGCGTATTTACTTTTTTTTCAGCCGTGAAGAAAAGGAACAGATCAAACGAAACTTGTCGGCTGTCATTCGTCGTTTTCCCAGAAAACAGCCAGTTGATCTGATCATTCGCCGAACTTTCCGTGGCATTTTCGCTCATTACCATGAAAAACTGCTCATAGCGTTTGCACATTTCGGCAAGGTGTGTCGCTTTCTCCTAAAACACGTAGAATTTGAGGGCAAACACCTTATAGATGAGCCTCTCTCCCAGGGTAAGGGAGTTATCCTGGTGACCGGCCACTTTGGGGCCGTTGAATTTCTGCCGCTTTTTCTGGCCCTCAAGGGATACCCGGTTACTATGGTCGTCCGTTTCAAGACACCACGGCTGAAACGGGCCCTTGTCCGGCGAGGCTCGAGTGTAGGCATAACCCTATTGGACGCCAACGCGGGCGAAAAAGTCATCTTCAACGCCCTCCAGGCCTTGAACTCAAACCAGATACTTATCACCGAATGTGATGAATTTAAGGCCTGGCGCCCCTATCGAGACAGGTCAACCCAATTCCTTGGCTGCTCCAGTCCGCTGGATCGAACCTTAGATCTGCTTCACCGTCGTCACGATTCGCCCGTCATCTTCGGGCTTGTATGTCGACTGAAGCGAAATAGCTACAAGTTGAGGTTACATTCGTTGGTTGATGAAGCCCAGAATGCTCAGACCACAACCATTTCCCAAAGGGCCCTCCGGGTTTTGGAGCAGTATATCTATATGGCGCCGCACCAGTGGTATCAATGGAAGCAGGTTCGCACTGTCCTCGGCGACACGATTTTCGAGGAAACGAGACCCATACATGCAGTTGAAAAAGATACATCTGTATCTCTTGCAGATTCAGCTATGCATGCCTATTAAGCATTACCTAGCTGAGCGCACCCATAGCGAAAACCTCGTGGTAAAGGTGGTTACCGATTCCGGTGTGGTTGGCTTCGGCGAAGGTATTGCCAGGCAATATGTGACTGGTGAAGTAATGGAATCCAGTCTGCGCTTTCTGCAAGACCATCTCATTCCACGACTCAATGGATTCCATCCTTCTGGACCGCCCGACTTGCTAGAAGCTCTGGCAGAGCTCCTTTCTGAAGACAATCGAGCTCAAGCCCCGGCTGCGTGTTGCGCCCTGGAACTTGCCATACTTGATGCCGCAGGCAAGACCTGCGGCCAATCCGTAGCCCAGATGCTGGGAGGTGCAGATCAACCCCTTATCTACAGTGCGGTAATCCCCATGATGTCACCACCCAGTTTCCACCGTCTCCTGCACCTCATTCGCGACATGGAAATGTCTTTTGTGAAGATGAAGGTGGGTAACAAAAGGGACACAGAGGTTTTATCTCTGGCACGTGAGATCCTGGGCCACAAGGTGGATATCCGGGTGGACGCCAACGGCGCCTGGAGTTCTGAAGAAGCCGAGGAACGCATTGCGGCAATGATGGCCTATGGTATCAGCGCTGTGGAGCAACCGGTGCCCAAAGAGGACATCCAGGGGCTCAAACGTCTGGCGGAACAGATAGAGATCCCCATTATTGCTGACGAATCATTGTGTCTTGAGCGTGATGCAAAAAAACTTGCATCTCTGGATGCTTGCCAGGTATTTAACCTGAGATTGTCAAAATGCGGGGGAATCCTCGCTGCAAATCGTCTGTACGAAATTGGCCGCAAAAAGGCAATCGCAGCTCAGCTGGGATGTCAAGTGGGGGAAACCGGCATACTGTCCGCGGCCGGACGACAACTTGCCTCAAGCCGGAAGCTCATCTATCTGGAGGGTTCTTATTCCGGTTACCTGCTCAGAGATGACATCGTCAGTGAACCGGTGGAATTCGGGCCAGGTGGGGTGGGACAACCGCTGGCAGGCCATGGGCTTGGCGTAAACGTAAACGAACAAACATTGCAACATCTTGCCGTCAGGCATGAGGAAATACGACCATAGTTATCCCGGTAACAAGCAACAAGTAGTTATCGTATTTTTCGCTTTATTACTGGTGCCCCCTGCTTACGCTTACTGCTTACTTCCCTTCTCCACTGCACAGCCTGATGATCAATCCTTCCATGACTGCGCGTTCAGGGATCCTACTACTTTTCAAAGTAAGATCAGCAGCGAACAGATGTTGCAGCGAACCGACCAACTCTGCGGTCTGAAAGGTGGTACTGCGAACCATGGTCTTGTGCAAGGCAAATGGGTGCAGAGTAGCGACAGGCGACTCTTTGTCGCTCTTCTCTTTGACCACAGGTAAGATGGTCTTTTGGAAGCCACCGTAAGAGATATTAGGGTCCAAGCTACCCGCCAGATGTTGGTCTATAAATTCACGCGCCACGAGCAAGCGTCGGACTTCATTGGCCAGAGAAGCGAGCAGCTGGAGTGGGTGATAGTTTTGATCCAAGAGTCGATTGAGCACGAGCAAACCGGTTTCGCAGTCCTTCGCAGCCACTGCGTTATTCAATTCATAGAGCGGTTCCTCCCGGAACTGGTCGCTCAAAGCCTCCACCTGCTCTCGAGTTATCAGCGGTGCCTCGCCCGCAAACGACATGAGTTTTTCTAGCTGGGTTTTCAGGGCCCAGAGATTAAATCCGGTGCGTTCACAGAGTAGAGCGAGCGCCTCGGGCTCAATGGTCTTGCCCGCTGCCGAGAGGGTTTCCTGCGCCAGGTTTCTCAAGACCTTCTCTTGCTGGGAGCGAACTTTGCGGCTACTACCTGAAGCCACTCCAAAATCGACCACGACCCCTTTCTCTTCCATAAGGCGATAGAGGCTTCGCCGTTTGTCCACCGTATCGCTGGTAAGGAGTAAACAGTGCTCCTCAGGAAAGCCTTCCTGCAAAGCCGTCTCCAACAAAGAACTATCATCTCTTAGACTTGGCACCTCCATTCCAGTACTACCAGCATGGTCTACAACTGCTTCCAGCCATGAGATCTCAGCCTGATCTCGCTCCACGCCCGTGGTCTGCTGCCACAGATCAGCGGGAATATCTCGCCAGGCTCCATTAGCCACGTCGGTGAGAGACCACCCGGCGTAGGCAAGCACCTCCAGCAGCAACCGGGCAGCACCTTCCAGATCTCCCGCCTCATGGGCCTCTTTGCTCTTGAGGTAAAGAGTAGGGAGGTTGGCCCGAGAATAGAAAACACGACAATCCTGTACCACAACCACCTTACGCCCTCCGAAGAGCGCAAAAGTGTTGACGTTGTCTAAGATTTGCCGAAAATCCGCTTGATTGCCGTCAACTATCTCAAGGTTCGTGCTCTGTTGGGATTCTGGAACCAGCATGTCGCTGAGTTGTCCCAGAGCTGACTTCACCAGGTAATCTTCACCGTGAAGGAAATAAAGAGGAGCTACGCTTCCCTGTTCCACCTGCGCCAGCACCTTAGAAAAGTCTTTCTTGTCGAAAACCGGCATACACAACCCCTGTGCATTACGAGGGTCACCAAATGATTATAACAAAACGGTTTGCATGGTGATTCCGTATCATAAGGTATCAATCATCCGCAAGTTGTAATTGCCATGTTCCTGCTTTTTGACTTGATAGTAGATTTGTCAGAAATGGAGTGCTGTGTTTTTCGGAAAGATGAGTTTTGTTGTTACTTACCATCGGCAGGATAATATGGTAAAAATTTCCATGGGCCAAGAACGGAAAGATCACTTCTACGAGGGTTGGCTCTACCATCTCTTGGTGGATCCACTTCTGAGAAAAGTTCACCGCTTGGTGCGCTCCCAGGTGAAATCTGGCAGTACTCTCATCGATATCGGCTGTGGCACAGGAGAGCTCCTTTTCTCCCTGGCTGATGTGGGCTCGGAACTGGTGGGGGTTGAGACCTCGAAGCGGATGTGCTCTTTTGCAAACCGACAAGCTCGGAGGCGCGGCTTCAATAACGTCCAGATTCTCCTCGGCGATGGCGCGAAACTGGAAAATTTTTCAACTGGTTTTTTTGATTATGCCATTGCCTGCATGGTTTTTCATGAGATGGATGCAAGCCAACGTCTTCCAGTCCTGAAGGAGATGCAGCGACTGGCGCCTAATCTCATATTGGTGGACTATCGAGTCCCCCCACCAGCCAACCTTGCAGTTACCATGTGTCGGTTCATTGAGCGTCTTGCCGGTCCACGTCACTTTCAGAATTACACCAGCTTTATCAATGGTGGTGGTTTACTGTCCCTCTTTGGAACTTTGGGTATTACCGTACAAAGGGAGACCACTTTCTATAGCCATTGCTTGCACTTGGTTCTGTCAAGCCAGGATACTTCATGAATCACTTGCTGCGACCACGGATATGGCCGTCCTCCCTGGCGTCCTCGGGTGTCGGACCCTGCGACGTACCGCTCAGGTACGCCTCGGATCCAACCCCCTGCGGTTGCCAGGTGGCAAGCCCATCTTCTTCGCGCTCGCTGCGCTCCGCTCAGTCCCGCAAGCGGGTTCCCAGTTTCGTGGTCTCGCGACAGCAATTCATGAAGTATCCTGGCTTAAGGATGATGTCTAAAATCATGAAAAAATACCTGGTAGTTTTGCTTCTTACAACAACCATATCCGGCTGCGGTGAACTATGGAAGCTTGTCCCCATAGACCCGGGAAACAAGCCGGCTATCGTGGATTCTTACGCGCCTCAGAACGTCAAGCCAGGTGAGGTTTGGAAAATCTTTATTAAAGCTGAGGATAAAGACGGTGACATGAAAGACCTTGTCGCTAAGATATCCCCAGCTGGTACGAGTTTCTTTACCTACTCCATCACCTCTATCCATGAAGGAGAAAGAGGAGAATTTGCTGGGTACCTTTTTGTAAAAACCCCGCCCTCGCCATATCTACGAGGAAAAATGTTCCACCTATCCGTCTATATTCGTGACCAGGAAGGACGCAAGAGCGACCCTGTTGGTCTTCTTTTGCATTTCAATGGGAGAAGCGAAGCTGAGCTTGAGATGCCGGAGAAATGGCAGTTTGCTTCTCGCAACAAACTTGGTGGGATTTTCTCGGATTACCTTCTCGAGTATGTGAGGGAAATCACCTCTCCCCGAGAGTAGAGGGTGAGATTGTAGATCGCGGATTGCGGATTGACAAAAATTGAAACATTAAGGTCAGCAAATCCACCATCCACAAGCTGGAAATCCACAATCAACAATCTGACATCTACAATTTTCCCCCTCCCCTGGCATATAAGGGTAAAGTGGAGGCGAAAAGGAGTTTTCTGATTTACACTGTTCTAATGAGTCAATCGGCCAAGGGGTGAATAACCTAACCACAACCAAATCTTGACCAAAAAACTTGGCAGGTGTTACTGGTGGTTTTTCACGGTCCAAGAGATTACTATTTAGCCCATAGACCGATCCTGAGAAACATTTGGAGCAAATCATGAGTAAACACAAAGTGGTATTTCAACCTGTTGGCGCCAAGATAGAAGTGGAGAAAGAAAGCAGCATCCTTGAAGCAGCTGCTGAAGCTGGCATCTATATGAACAGTCTCTGCGGTGGCGAAGGGGTATGTGGAAAATGCAGAGTCCAAATTACCCGTGGTGAGGCCAAACCCACCACCCACAGTATGAGATTTCTCAGTCGCGAAGAGATAAACACTGGCTTTGTGCTTGCCTGC
>JBFFBS010000067.1:0-16739 GCA_041560295.1 Syntrophobacteria bacterium
GGTCTCACCTCCTTTTAGGCCTTTCTAACGTTCACCATGAAGGCTTTGGTTTCCGGGATCTTGGTATTGGGATCACCGATGGAAGGAGTGAGCAGGTTGGAACTGTCACCGCCATCTTTGGGAGTAACCCAGCCAAAACACCAGGGCAAGCCCACCTGATGAATAGTGGTACCGGCAATCTCGAAAGGTTTGAAACGTATGGTCACTACGGCCACCGCTTCCACCTTTCCACGCGCCGACTCCACAGTCACCTTATCACCGTTCTTGACCCCTTTGAGCTTGGCCAGCTCGTGGCTCATCTCGCAGAACGACTGGGGCTGGGTCTCAAGCAACCACGGCTGCCACCTGGTCATAACACCTGTCTGCCAGTGCTCGGTGACCCGGTAGGTGGTGGCAACTATTGGGTAGCGCGGATCGCAGGTGGCCCGGGCGTCAGCATCAGTCCCGAATTCCTTGATGGTGGGATTGATGAACTGTCCACTCATCAAGTTCTTCTCAATGGGACACTCCAGAGGCTCATAGTGCTCCGGAAAAGGCCCATCGGCGCGACCCGGTCCGAACACGTGGGCATGCCCCGCGGGCTTCATGATGAAGGGGTACTTGGTCTTGGGATTCAGCTTGCCGTCAGCGGTTAACATGGGCGGCCAGCCGCCGTCAGGCACATCGCCGGCCCAACCTTTGCCCGTCCAGCTGATGACCGGATGCTCTGTATCCCACGGTTTACCATAACGGTCCACCGAGGCCCGGTTGTAGATGATCCGACGGTTTACCGGCCAACACCAGGACCACTCGGAGTAGAGGCCGATGCCGGATTTATCCTCGGTGCTGCGACGCGCCGCCATGTTGCCCTTCTCGGTGTAGCTCTGGCAGTAGAGCCAGTTACCCGAGGAGGTGGTGCCGTCAGCCTGCAAAAAGGCAAAACTGGGCACCAGGGTCCCCGCCTTGTACGTTTTCCCTTTGGCGGTTACATCCGCCAGGAAGTAGCCGTTGATCTCCTTGGCCACCTTGTGGGAGTCGAACTTGCCTTTGCTGGTGTAGTCCCACTTGAGGTTCAAGATGGGTTCAGGAAAGGCCCCTCCTTCTACCCGGTAGAGCTTTCGGATCTTGTTCATGAGCTCAACCATGATGTCGCCATCGGGTAGGGCATCTCCGGGAGGATCAGCCGCCTTGTAGCGCCACTGGCTCCAACGGCCGCTATTGGTAATGGAGCCTTCTTTCTCCACAGAAGCAGCGCAAGGCAGGAAAAAGACCTCGGTCTTGATCTTCTTGGGATCCATACCTGGACCCTTCCAAAAAGACCCGGTCTCGTTTTCAAACAGGTTGATGTTTACCATCCAGTCCAGCCTGGTGAATGCCTCCCGGTTCTTGTTGGCATTGGCACCGGAGCAGGCCGGGTTCTGACCCCAGGCAAAAAAGCCGGTGAACTCACCCCTATACATGGCATCAAACAGATCCAGCCATGAATAGTCCTTGCCATCATCGACCTTGGGCATCCAGTCGTAGCCAAAGTAGTTGGACGGAGTTGCATTTTCACCAAACATGGATTTAAGGAAGCTCACTGAATACTTGGCATAGTTTCCCCACCAGTTGGCGCTGAGTGGATCGTTGGTCGTCGGAGTCCACTTCTCGTTATAGGCAGCCAAAGAAGTATTGGATGCCCTGGGCGTTTTCAGATAGCCGGGCCAGATGTGCCATAGCAGGCAGTGGTCCGTGGAGCCCTGGACGTTGGACTCGCCACGCAGGGCATTGACACCGCCGCCGGCAACTCCCATGTTGCCCAGAAGCAACTGGATCATGGCCATGGTCCGAATATTCTGGACGCCTACGGTGTGCTGGGTCCAGCCCATGGCGTACATGATGGTAGCGGCTTTGCCTTTCTCTCCCGAGGCCGCATACGTCTTGTAGACCTTTTCCAAGTCCGCTGTGGGTGTACCCGTAATAGCCGAGACCTTCTTGAGATTATAGCGGGAGAAGTGTTTCTTCAGCTGTTGGAACACGCAGCGCGAATTCTTCAGGCTGTGGTCTCTTTTGGGAATACCCTTCTTATCCTTTTCAAAGGCCCAGTAAGACTTATCGTAAGACTTGGTCTTCTTGTTGTAGCCGGAGAAAAGCCCGTCCTTGAAGCCGTACTTCTTGCCCACAATGAAGCTGGCGTTGGTGTAATACGCCACATACTCCTTGTTATACAGGTTGTTGCTGATGATGTAGTTGATCATCCCACCCAGAAAGGCGATATCTGTCCCTGAACGTAGGGCGGTGTAGAAATCTGCCTTGGATGAGGTCCGGGTAAAACGGGGATCAACACTGAGAAGGGTGGCCCCATTTTCCATGGCTTTGGTTACCCATTTCATGGAGATGGGGTGACATTCGGCGGCGTTGCTTCCCATGACCAGGATGCAATCGCTGTTGCCAATGTCAATCCAGTGGTTGGTCATTGCGCCGCGTCCGAACGACTCTGCCAGAGCCGCAACAGTGGCGCTGTGTCAGATACGGGCCTGATGTTCAATGTAGGCCAGACCCAAAGCCCTCATCATCGCCTGCAGCGCCCAGCACTCTTCATTGTCTAGTGCGGCGCTGCCCACATGGGCAATGCCATCGGTTCTGTTGACCACCTGGCCCTTGGCGTTGGTAGTGGTAAAGCTGGCGTCTCGACTTTGCTTTACTCGCCTAGCAATCTCGCTTAAGGCCTGTCCCCAAGACATTTCCACCCATTTATCACTGTAAGGGGCACGATAGAGAGGAGTCTTAATCCGGTTCTCAGTTGTTACCCACTGGTACAGTGCTGCGCCTTTGGCACAGAGTGAGCCCTGGTTGATGGGGTGGTCTGGGTCGCCTTCGGTGTTGATGATCTTGCCCGATCCGTCTCTGGCGGTGTGGACAATGATGCCACAACCAACGGCGCAGTAGGGGCAGATGGTGGTGGTTTCCTTGGCCCAGCGAATCTTGAGCGTCTGGGCCTGCGCCTCTACCGGTGCAAGGTCAAAACCCAATCCACCGAGAGCGAGGCCACCTACCGCAGCACCAGAGATTTTCATGAAATCTCTTCTTGTAATCTGCATGGGTCTAATTTGCCCTCCTTTCATGAAACATCGGTACACTGCGATCATGTTTTAGACTGGCTCTTAACACCCCCTTTCATGCTCAAGAGGTCCATAGGCCTCTTGTTGTCTGGTTCAGTTTTATTTTTGTCCATTTCCCGTTGACTTAACCGTCGTAGCTCAAAATATTTATTCCGAGCATCTCGAACAGTTTGAAAATCACTTGCCAGATCGAGATAAAATCTAGACGGAAGCTGACATACCAATGTTAAGGTCCAGCGCTTGCTATTAAAAATCAACCAAATAATTATTATGAATAAACGCACTGCAGCCTGAGATTCTGTCCGATGACAGTGGGTGCCTCATGAGTGTAGCGATAATGGAATGAGATGGATAATAAGTTAATGGTTGAAAAGCTTAAAAATATTGGCTCAACATAGCATATTCAAGGAAACTGTCAAGAATAAACCGTTATGTCAATTATGACATAACTTTAAGATTGTTCGTTAAGTAATTAACTACTCTTTTAGTAGAGTTTAAATGCTAGTAACGGAAACTTTGATACCGTGTAATATTACGTTATAAAAAGTGTATTGTTGTATTTATAATTCCTAATACTACGACGATTGACCATTCAAATTAATAACTATCATTTAAGTATGGTTTTAATGTCGGATAATACAAACCCAATTGACAACACCAGATAAAATGAAAGACAAAGCCCGTAGGTCGAGTGCCGTAGCCCCCCAAGTAACCGTTTGTGGTTCCAAGGGTCGACAAGTTAAGATACGTTATTACATTATACTGAATACTCAAGCACAACCTGGAGGAACTGATGAAAACCATCCATGGATTCGAGCGTATTACGGAAGAGCACATTTCCGAGTTGGAGACTAAGGCTGAGCTTTATCGCCACACAAAGACAGGAGCAGAGCTGTTGTCCTTAGTCAACAATGATGAGAATAAAGTCTTCGGAATCATTTTCCGTACCCCACCCACCGATTCAACTGGTGTGGCTCATATCTTAGAACATTCAGTACTCTGCGGTTCGCGCAAGTATCCTTTAAAGGAACCCTTTGTAGAGCTTTTGAAAGGTTCTTTGCAAACCTTTCTCAATGCCTTCACGTATCCCGACAAGACGTGCTACCCTGTGGCCAGTCAAAATCTGCAGGATTTTTACAATCTCATAGATGTCTACCTGGATGCCGTGCTCTATCCGCGCCTGACCCCATTCACCCTGCAGCAGGAAGGACACCACTTTGAACTGGAAGAACTGGACAAACCTCTTATCTATAAAGGGGTAGTCTACAACGAGATGAAGGGTGCCTATTCGTCTCCAGACAGGCTTCTTGCTGAGTACAGCCAACAGTCACTCTTCCCCGACCATACCTATGGTTACGATTCAGGTGGAGAACCCAAGCATATTCCCAGCCTCACCTTCGAGCAATTTACCTCATTTCACCAGAAATACTACCATCCATCCAATGCCCGTATCTTCTTTCACGGCGATGATGACCCGGAGCAGCGGCTTCGCTTGGTGAATGATTACCTCAAAGAGTTTGAACGCCAGGAAATTGACTCAATCATACGTCTACAACCACCGTTCAAAAAACCGATACGTATTATTCGGTCTTTTGGTGCCGGTTCAGATGATAGCAGCGACTTGAAAGGGATGCTCACCATCAACTGGCTGCTCCCAGAGACAGCCGAGGCGGAAACGAACCTGGCCATTAGAATACTCAACTATATACTGCTCGGCATGCCTGCCTCACCTTTGCGTAAAGCGCTGATTGACTCAGGTTTCGGCGAGGATCTGGCCGGTGTTGGTCTCGAGGATGAACTGCGGCAGATGTATTTTTCAACTGGGCTCAAGGGCATTGACATAGACAATGGAGATCGTGTTGAGGACCTCATTTTCCAAACCCTGAACAGTCTGGCCAAAGAAGGGATTGACCCCCTCACAGTGGAGGCAGCACTCAACACAGTAGAATTCCGCCTGCGGGAAAACAATTCAAGAAATTATCCTCAGGGGCTGGTACTCATGTTGCGTGCGCTTACTACCTGGCTGTACGACGCTGACCCCGTGGCCTTACTCGCCTTTGAGGCTTCCTTGGAAAAGGTAAAATCCCAGCTGGCAGCAGATTCTTCGTTTTTTGAGGGCATGATTGAAAGGTTCTTTCTGAACAACTCACACCGCGCCACTCTCATACTTCAGCCTGACCCCACCCTTCTCGAGAAGGAAGAGGCTGAAGAACGAGAGCGCCTCGCCGCAGCCCGTTCGGCAATGAGTAAAGAGAAACTCCAAACCGTCATTGACCAGACCAACGAACTCAAACGCATCCAGCAAGCCCCCGATCCGCCTGAGGCCTTGGCGACCATTCCTATTTTGAAGCTGAGCGACTTGGACAAAAGAAATAAGATTATTCCTCTGACCGTCATCGAACAGCGAAACACCAAGGTTCTTTTTCACGATTTGGCCACCAGCTCTATAGTCTACCTGGATTTGGGTTTCAACCTCCAGGCAATGGAGCAACAGTACCTGCCTTTTGTCCCTCTCTTTGGGCGGGCTCTTCTCGAGATGGGTACTGAGCAGGAAGATTTTGTCAAACTCACGCAGCGTATTGGCCGCAAAACTGGCGGAATCTACCCCCAATCTTTCACCTCGGCTGTCGGTGGCGAAGAGCGGGGGGCCTCCTGGCTCTTTCTACGCGCCAAGTCTATGCTGGCGCAAAGCCGTGACCTCACGGCCATTCTACGGGATGTGCTTCTCACGGTGCAGTTCGACAACCAGGAGCGCTTTCGGCAAATGGTTATGGAGGAGAAGGCCCGGCATGAACAGCGGTTGGTGCCCGAAGGACATCAGGTGGTCAACTTAAGGCTGCGGGCCCATTTTAGCGAGGCTGACTGGGTTGCCGAACAGATGAAAGGCGTCAGTTATTTATTTTTCTTGCGAGATCTCGCCAGTAAAGTCGATGAGAACTGGCCCGGTGTACTGGCCAGCCTGGAACATATCCGTCAAACTTTGGTGAGCCGGCAGAACATGATCATCAATGCCACCTGCGACGACAAGGATTGGTCGGAGTTCAACCCTCACCTAGATGGCTTTCTACAACAATTGCCAGCAGATGATGTCCAGAAATTCAAGTGGTCACCTGAGGAGTCTGCCGGTTTCGAAGGAATGATCATCCCGGCACAGGTTAACTACGTGGGCAAAGGGGCGAATCTCTATCAACTGGGCTACCGTTTGCACGGCTCAGCGCATGTAATCTCACGCTACCTGAGGACAGCTTGGTTGTGGGACCGTGTTCGCGTCCAAGGCGGAGCCTACGGTGCCTTCTGCCAATTCAATCATCTATCCGGCACCTTAACCTTTGTCTCTTACAGAGATCCCAATCTCATCAAGACAATAGAAACATTTGACGAAACAGTAAAATTCTTACGCTCCACTGACCTCACTGATGATGAACTTACCAAGAGTATCATCGGAACAATTGGAGAGATCGACAGACATCTTCTCCCTGATGCCAAGGGATATACTTCCATGGTGCGCTATCTCACCAAAGAAACTGAGGAGAAACGCCAACTGTTGCGCGAAAATGTGCTCAGCACCACAGTTGGGGATTTCAGAGACTTTGCTGATGTTCTAGAAGGGGTGAAACAGAGCGGGTTGGTGAAAGTGGTCGGCTCAGCCAGCGCTCTTGAGACCGTCAAAGCGGAACGAGAAGGTTGGTTGGAAGTTTTCAATCTTTTGTAATGGAGTAGAGGAGTGTTGGAGTATTGGATTTAAGATGGAATATAGGTGTCGGGTGTCAGGTGTAATTCAGTTACCAGGTGTCAGGAAAACAAGGTATAGAGCAAAGAGCATGGAGCATAGGGTCAAAAACTCGAGCTACAAATTTTTTTCTCTATACTCTATGCTCTATGCCTTCCACAATCCGCAATCTCCAATCTCCAATCAAAACAACGGCCCTGAGCCTTTCTTGATTAAAATATTGTAAGCCTTCAAACGGTCCTCGGGTGGGAGATTGCGGAGGTCATCCAGCACCAGGAGGATACCCCCATCTCGCAACAACTCCTCGTTGTTGAGCATCTTGAGGGTGTAGTCCCGGATCATACCGTGATACGGTTCTTTGAGATCAGAGAATTGGATACCCGCCACATGGACATCTTCATCCTGGCCTTGCTCTTCTTCGTGAACACGAGAATACATGACCTCTCCAACCAGCTCGATTGAATTGAGAGTGCCCGGCAAGAGGAACTCCATGGTTAAGGTATCTCCAGTGCTGAGTAGGGTGGCTGATTTAACAAAAATTCCCTCCGTGCCAAGGTTAACGATCTTGGCCTTGATACTGGAGCCGTCAGCCAGATCGCAACGTACATCCAGATTGACTGGTACCCGAAGACTCTTTCTCTGGCCTCTACCTTCTTCCATGATTTTTCTCTTAGTCCTCCATTCTCACGACTTTTTGCTCCAGTCTTCAATCTCTGCGGCCTCGAATTCCTCCTGTTTGAGGGCAAGGTCCAGCTCCACTAAGAGACCCGAATGTTTTTGAGTCTCACTTTCCCCTTGAAATTTGATGTGTTCCTCACGAGCTCCTCGCACATCCTCGAGGCCCTTCTTGAGTGCCGCGCCAACTGAAGTGCTCAGGTCAATCTTCCCAGCTTCAAACCGCGGTGTGATACCATTCTCGGCGACCTCCTCGGCGAGGTGGGCGAGCTGCTTCATCTTGGTCATGGAGAAATCCATGAGCTGCCAACCAACGATGGATTCCTGCTGGAACACCCAGGAGGAGCGGATGTGCTGCAGCATTTCGGTGTACTTGCTGGCCACCAATCCCTGGATTCGCTCGATAAATTCCTCAGGCAGTTCGTTTTCTTCGCCGGGTAGTCCCTCTGCTTGTTCAGGTGTCATTTTGTCCAGCATCCGCTGAAACTTCCTGGCATGATATTCAGACTCCCAGCCCTCTCTGTGTAAAACTCGCTTGATGTGAGGATCATCCACTTTGTCCGCCTCACCATGGTAATGCGGTACCAGTTTCAGCTCGTAATCAACATATGACTTGAATATGGTCGCCCGGTTGGTGGGGTCATACGGATACGGGGCCGGGGTCAGGTTAGGCTCTCCCCCTAGCCTGCCGATAATCATCCCGAGCCAGTGCAGGTGCCACATCTCTTCCCTGGCGCGAGACAATAAACTAGCACCAAGTGGAGTGTCCTCCCCTTCTAGGTAACTGTGAACCAGATACCGTAGGATAGCTGCATGCTCCTCGGCCATATCCTTGTTCAACATCGCGATCAATTCCTGCTTTTCCATTCCGAACCTCCCGTGTTTTCCTTAAAACAATTTCTCGTCTGCTTTGATAATAGTTTCTCCTGCTAAACCTCGTCAAGGTTTATCAGCGCACCAATAGAAGATTATCACAAGTATGACAATGCTCTAAAAAAAGCCAGTTCCACATGGAGACTGGCTTTTTCATATTCCGGGCTATCGCCACTTGCCTGGCACCAGGACACGTACCCGTCAATCAGATACCCACATCAGTTTCAACTCAAGTCCAGTTTGTTACGAAACCAGTCTTTGAAAGCTTCACTGATTCCGTAGGTACCTCTCCTGCCGCCCCACGACTCCAGTTCCCTCTTCATCAGATCAGCGGGAACCTCCACCTCACCGACGACTTTGGCTTCCGCCGTGCTCTGCCGCACAAGAAGGAGCTGTGCTGGGGTCTTCCAGGCATCAATGGTGAAGTAACAACTCACATCGCTGTCAGACCGGACGAAGTCCCGACCATGGGCCCAGGACGACCCCCATTCCAGATAGAGAGCCACCGCCTTTTCAGGAGTCATCTCCAGATTCAGACAGTCCATGATTTCCTGGTCTTCCTTGATATCTTCTATGCTCAGCATCAAATCACTCCCTCTCTCAACTCTTGGCGATGAATCGTGACTACACGTGTCATTGGGAGTTGTGATTCTTTGAGACCCGGAACATCGATCTTGCCATAGGATCCCTGTTGCGAGTCTTGATGGGTAGTGGGTTTATTAATCTACTTTGAAAAAGGCACTTGCCTTGGCTCCGCATACCGGGCAGCTATCCGGGGCCTCATCCTCAACGGTCATACCGCAGACACTGCAGACGTAGTAGTCCGTCTCTTCCAAAGTGTCCATGTTGTCCAAAGCATGCTGATAGAGCTCTGCGTGGACCTGCTCTACTTCGTTGGCAAAGATGAAGCTTCGCTCCGCCGTCTTGTTGCCCTCTTCTTTGGCGTCCGCGATCATCTCAGGATACATCTGTTTGAACTCGTGGGTCTCACCATCCACAGCCACCTTCAGATTATCCGCAGTATTTCCAATTTCTCCCAGAGCCCGCAGGTGAGCGTGGGCATGAACTGTTTCAGCCGCCGCCGCAGCCCGAAAAAGTTTGGCAATCTGTGGATAACCCTCCTTCTCAGCCTTGTCAGCGAAGGCGAGATATTTACGATTGGCCTGAGACTCTCCTGCAAACGCATCCCTTAGATGTTGTTCTGATTTAGACATTAAGTTCCTCCTTTTACATAGATGTTAATTTATCGGCCAGTTTCTCGGCCACAAAAGTTAGACCTTCAAGATCCAGGTAATCAAGGGCAGTCGCATCGAAAAGAATCTTTGCCTGAGCCTCAAATCCCTCTTCCTGATCCTCATCCCAAAAAAGTAATAGAAGCGGCAATCTGGGAAGTGGCGTAAACTTGAACCCCAGATCTCCATTATGACCATTCAAGACCGGGATACCTCCCAGGCTTTGGCAGGCGCTTTCCAACTCTGTTCTTGCTCCAGCAAAATACTGATGTATACGTTTGTGGCAACCCTCTTCCAGCGCTACCCGCTTGGGTAAAGAGTTCGGAAAGCTTTCCAGCCCTACCCATTCACCGCTCAAAGGTCTTGAACCGGAGAAAAAAATATAATTGTAGAGAAGCACCTCATCCCAAGGATCAAACTCCTCAGTTCCCCCGGCCACGATGCCTGTACGGCTCATGGTGACAGTACGCTCAAAGTAAGGGATTTCCAGAGTGTCCATACCGTTGTCTGTTGTATATGTCAGCCCCAAACCCGGAGCGATCGCCTCGAAGTCATGATTTTCGATCTTCTCCCTTAGATGCTCACGAGTTATCTTGTGGTTGTCTTTCTTGACAAAGACACCTTTATCCCTTTGTTCCTCAATGGTCCTGGCCACCTCCGAGAGCGTGGCCTCGTCCAAGTGAATGCAGTCCCCCAGTTCCTGGCCAAATCCCACCACCTGAGTGGCAAAAGCCAGGCAAGAAGGTTGGCCGCAGTCACCACAATTGGTCTTTGGCAGCTTCTTGTAGAGTTCAATGGGCCCGAATCGCATCAGGTCTCTCCGTCGCCGCTATTCCTTCTTTTCAAAGGTCTTCTTGCCGTCACACTCAGGGCACTTCTGAGGCTTGCATCTTCCCTCTTTCTCATGACCGCAACTCGTGCACTTGAAAGTAGCCATCGTTTCATCTCCTCCTCATTACTTTCCCCACCAGCCTTTCTTGCTATGAGCTTCCCGCTCAGCCTCGGCTAGCATTTTTATCTTATAAGCCGAATCACATAGCACAGCGTAGTGTTTTCTTAATTGATTCGCTACAAGATCTCAAAATAATTCACTTTCCTATAAATATATTAACAAAAACTATTAAGATCACTCTTCAGCAACTGAACCTGGACCTGCCAGCGGTCTGAACATCTTTTTCCCAGCACCACAGACCGGACACTTCCACTCTTTCGGTACCTCATCGAACTGGGTACCTTTGGGGATCTTGCCCCTTCTGTCTCCCCGGTCCGGATCATAAAAGCAACCGCAGTTTGCGGTCTGGCACTGGTACATGTCTTCCGGCTTCGCCATGGTATCTCCTTTCCAAATCCTACTTGCTTTCATTCAATATTACAGATGGCAATCATCAGCATACTCAGGACAGACTGACCTGATATTTGCTTTGTGTACCTCCATACATTCGGGGCAATTAACCTCCAGGTTGTCTCCATCAATAGTTCTGGCCTTGATCTCCTCGGCACTCATATCGGATACCGTACCGCATGCACAATTGGGACATGCTGCCTTGACCTGATACCTCTTCTTGCTCATTGCCTCCTCCTCATCCACATTATTTAGTAGAATCGCTTAGCTTACACTCTCTCTTCGTCCGCCATGAAAAACCACCACAGGCGCTGCATTGGGGTAACGTGGTTTTATCCTCATGCAAATCTATTTGTTTGGCGCAAGCGTTACACCTGTAGATACCACACGGTACTTCACTGCCGGTTGTGAGTCTGTCGCGTGACATTATTGCCTTCCCGTCTTTCCCGCGATCCTACTGATCGGAGCCTTTTGAATTCCAGTGAATAAGCTGATCGTAGTTTACGGAACTTTGCTTGCTCAACTCCACAATTTTTTTCATCGACTCTACACTAAGGGTTTCAGGTGTCGGGTGTCAGGTGTCAGTAGTAAACGGTGAGCGGTAAGCAGTAAGCAGGTTTTTTGTTTTTTAACTCCATGCTCCAGGCTCCATGCCCCATGCTCACTTAAATCCACAATCAAAAATCTACAATCTGCATTCTTCACCCCCCCTCTCGCCCACTAGTATACATCCGCTAACTTTTTAGCTTAACAATTCTCAGATTGACTTTCATCTTATTTTTTTGCCTAATATTCTTAAAAGCCTGCTGAAAAAGTTCCCAGCCAGAGCCACAACCAGGAAAATTTAGGTGCCAACCAATAATATTCTCATTACCGGGCCACCTCGCTCGGGTAAATCAACTTTAATAGAAAAGGTAGTCCAGGAGATCAGCAGACCGGCAACCGGATTTTTCACCCAAGAAATAAGGGAGAAGGGCCGACGGGTGGGTTTTTCTATAACCACACTTGAAGGAAAGACCGGGGTGTTGGCGCATCAGAGCATACGGAGCACATTCAGGGTGGGTAAGTACGGAGTGAATCTCGAGGATCTAGACCAGATTGCAGTTCCTTCCATGCTTCCTTCCACGCTCGATCAGATCGTGGTAGTTGATGAGATTGGCAAAATGGAATGCTTCTCTCGACTTTTCAAAGAGACTCTCATCAAGGCACTCTCTTCAGATAACCTGGTCATTGGTTCAGTTGCCATAAAGGGTGATCGCTTTATACAATCAATCAAGAACAGAGATGATGTTTCACTGGTTTCCATATCGCAAAACACCCGTGACGCAGCCCTGAAACTTTTCCTTCAAGAAATACGAGGATAAAATGAGTTATTGGAGTACTGGAGTGATGGAGTCAGGTGTCAGAACTGACAGAACTGAGCACTGAAACCTCACTCATTGGGATTTGGGATTTGAGATTCTACATCTCTGGTTTATGAGCACAATTACTCTCTATATAGCAATATAATGAACGTCAGTGGAAAAGGATTCTTTGAATACGACCGCGTTCGCCTGGGTTCTTGCCGTCATTGCGGCAAAAGTGGTCCAACGATCTCAACTGTAATTGGCTTCTGCGTAGATTGTATCCGGGCCGATTTTGAAGAGGTGTGGCCGGAAATCAAACGGGTTCACGATCGTAGCAGGAAGCCCTATGGTCTTCCTGAAGACCCTCCCCGGGCAGAGACTGGTATCACCTGCCAGCTTTGTGTGCACCAATGCAGAATCCCGGAAGGCGGCGTGGGCTTCTGCGGACTTCGTCGAGTGGAAAGCGGCACCATAAAAGGCGGCCGTCCGCACGAGGGCAATCTTTCTTATTACTATGATCCACTTCCCACCAACTGCGTGGGAGACTTTGTTTGTTCCGGCGGCACGGGCTGTGGCTACCCCACGTATGCTGTCTCCAAAGGGCCTGAGCATGGCCATAATAACCTGGCCGTGTTCTACCATGCCTGTTCCTTCAACTGCCTGTATTGTCAGAACTACCAGTTCAAAGATCGAACTCGCTCAACTCAGCGCACTTCCGCCAGGCAGTTGGCCGGGGCAGTGCAAGATAAAACAACCTGCATTTGCTATTTCGGCGGAGACCCCACACCGCAAATTCTCCACGCCTTAAAGACCTCCAAGCTCGCCCTGCATAGCGCATCCGGGCGAATCCTCAGGGTGTGTTGGGAGACCAACGGCGGTGTGCAGGAGCCCTTTCTCAGCATGATGGGCAGGCTGTCACTGGAATCGGGAGGGTGCATCAAGTTCGATCTCAAGGCCTGGAATGAAAGTGTTCACTATGCCTTGTGCGGGGTCACTAACAAAAAAACCCTGGAAAACTTCAAAGTCTTGAGCAAGCTGGTTACGCAGCGGCCGGAGCCGCCAATGCTCATTGCCAGTACCCTGCTGGTTCCTGGCTATGTGGATGAGAAGGAAGTCGCCGGAATTTCAGGCTACCTTGCTGAGTTGAACCCGGAGATTCCCTACAGTCTGCTGGCATTTTATCCGCACTTCCACCTGCAAGATCTCCCCACCACCTCCCGCGTGCATGCCCTTCGCTGCAAGGAGGTTGCCGAAAGCGCCGGCCTCAAGCGCGTCCACATCGGCAATTTACATCTTTTGGGAAAAGATTATTAGAAGATTTCGAATTGCGAATTGCGGATTGCGGATTTCAAAAAAAGCAGAAAACAGATAATCTCCTGTGGGAACGGCTTTTAGCCGCGATCTTACGACTTGAAAGACTTGAATGCTTTCAGCGATTAACCGTACGCCGTTTACCGCTCACTGCTTACTGCTCACTGTTTACTATTTTACTATTAAACCAATCCACGAATTCCTTAATCCCTAAATTCCACAATCCGCAATCCCAAATCTCAGTTCAGCCCGTATATTTCATGAATTTCTGTCGCGAGACCACGAAGATGGTTGTGCCACCTGGCAACTCGTCCCGCGGTACCGCGGGATTGGTTTTGAGGCGTACCTGAATGGTACGTCGCAGGGGCCGACACCTGAGGACACCAGGAAGGACGGCCATATCCGTGGTCGCAGCAGGTGATTCATGAAATATACGGGCTAACAATTGACATCTCCGGGGAAAACCTCTAGATTCTGCTTTGACTTGTCTTTCTTCGTGCCTGGGTGATGGAACTGGTAGACATAAGGGACTTAAAATCCCTTGCAGCCATGCTGCGTGGGGGTTCGACTCCCCCCCCAGGCACCAATAATTTCAGTACTCTACGCAAGTCCCTCATCTCTACCAACTCCATAGATTTTGATATGCCCGCCCTACCCCTCACTAATGACCTGATTTGAAAGCAGAGTTCCTGTCACCGCCAGTTCTAGTGTAAATAGCGTCTTGGTCGCCTGTCGTGCCATACTATAACCTAGCCTTCTGTCAGGATTTCTTGAGAATTTAACCGCCTCACCTTCCATGCTGTATTATAGTCTCACTGCATTTTTAGCTATTTTATATATCGATTTCATATATTTATATAAATATAGGTGGCTATGTGGCTGGCTACACAGCTATTGAGATGGTCCAGTCTTTGCATACATTTATGTAGCAATATAGCTAACAATCTAATGGTAATTCGCTATGGCTAGAAAACGGAAAAGCTACAACACCACTCTAAGGGCTGACCTAACTAAGAGACTCCGCATTCTTGCAGCCCACCAGGGCAAACGTCAAAACGACCTCCTAGAGGAAGCCATCAAAGACCTTTTTGACAAATACGAAGGCGACTCCCAAGTCACAGCCCGAAGTCCAGTCCCAATGACTCAAAAGCGCAAGCACCCCAGAGCCGAAGTCTCATGGCCTGTAAGTATGATTACCTCCAAGGGATTGCTTGATGGCGAAATTAAAAACATTAGCAAAGGCGGTGCGCTCATTCAATGTCGGGACTTGCCCGAAGCTGAAGAACCTCTTGAATTGAGTATCGAGATACCCGACCACCATTTGAGCATATCGGCCACAGTAGAAAAAGTCAGACTGAACATCGATGAGAGTAATCTAGATTTAGCCACATATGACTTGGCGGTTCGTTTTTCGGGAATCGATGTTGACCAGCGCACTCAGCTTTACGATGCGATTGAGGAGCAAGTTTACTCAATTGCTTACTGAGTTCCCACCTCACTTTCTTTTCTTTCTCCTGAACTCCCAAGGCGGTATTCTGTCAGGATCTGACCACAATCCTCGCTTGTCCATCCTGGATCCAATCTGAAAGTTCTTTCATGACTGACTCGCCAATGGGATGGTGGCAATACTTCCAGTAAACCCACGCCGGATCAGATGGACAGGAACAGGGTTGGAGTTATTCCTCCTTGGCTTCGGGATAATATTTCTCATATATGTCAGTTATTTGCAGGGCAAGCATATCGAATAGCTCCTTCTTGCCAAAAGGAAATGCTGGGTCCTCTAACATTTCGGGAAGTAGGGCCAGCGCCTTCTTTAGTTGCTCCACATTCTCTGGGGTAGGCCAAAACATTGGAATTTCTTTTTTCTCTCCCATCCTCTCATCTTCCTTCCTTTTAAGTTAACTCCAACACTCTATTCTACCCACCTAATGTTGTGCCAGAGTAAATTTCAGCGGAGTGTGAATTAAGGGATGTAATCTTCACTCTGCTCCCTCCTTTTGAGCCAACTCATCAATCAGGAATGGTGGTTTTACCTATTTACTTCAACAGCGGTAGCGAGTTAATCTGAGATAATCCAGTATCCGAAGAGTTTCTTGCAAACGCCTATTTGCCTGTTTCGGACCACCGGAGCATGACCTTCCTGAATCGGAGGAATCTAATGTCTAGTCTCGATCCTGACGAAATCAAACGACTCGAAGTCCACGTTGTCAAATGCCCGAAATGCAAGCTCACCGTAAAGGTCAAGCTATCTGAGAAAAAGTGCCCTAAGTGCAAGTACACATTGAATAGACCAAGCCCAGAAGTGATTGAGAAGTTGAGAACTCTCTATCGTGAACGAGAGCATTACAATACAGCATTGGACGGAGTACTTGCACAGATTGAACGAGATTTCTATCTCCCACCATCAGAAAGGGTGCCTGCAGAACGTGAACGAGAGCGCAATACCAGAAGCTTGGTGGAGGTGTCGGCACAAATCAATAAATTGCTGTCGAAACAAGAGTACTATAAAAAATGGTTTGACGGAGATGGTAAAGTCCCACTGCCTGACTGGATATATGAAGTGACAGGTGGGAGACCAGGCCCAAGTCAGGTTGAATAGGAGGACTAAGACCTGGAAGAGGATGAATATTTTATTTTTCAAAGACCATGCGGAGCTTAGGCTCCGCTTTTTTTATAATCTCAATATCTTGTGCAGGATTAAATCCCAGCAAAGTGTGAATTAAGGGATGTAATCTCCACTTCCGGTGTGGTCGAGGTGGGTTTATGTAGCTCATTACAGTCGACAGATATTAGGGGGCTGCTTTATACCGGTTCTTTGTGATAATACGTGGGACGAAACGTGGAGTTCGTGCTTTGTATATTTCGTATTCAATGCCAAAGGCCTTTTCAAGTTCGTTCTCCTCTCTGATAGCAAGCCAATAATAGATTCCAATTAGAATTGGGAAGATAATCAAAGTCAGCAGTGTGGGCCAGTGGATCAACCAACCAAATATGATAAGAAAAAGTCCGGCATATTGCGGATGCCTGATATATCCATAAATTCCATCTGTAACCAGCGCCTCTGCTCTATGAATCTTCCGCCAGCCAAAGAATACGAGAAGTAAGCCCGCCAAGGTAAGCCACGTGCCAGCAATCATGCCAAAACTGCCA
>JBFFBS010000068.1:0-16084 GCA_041560295.1 Syntrophobacteria bacterium
GAGGATGCCCTAGTCTATTTCACCTGCTTCAACCTCCAGAGCCTGACGATCGGCCATATCCATGAGTACACGCTCACGCTCACCCATAATGCCCAGGGCCTCACGCTTCTTGTCGATATGGTCGATGATCATCGCCGCCATCTCGTCAGGTTCTTTGGCAAATCCCCACTTACCAAATCCCTGCTGCTCCAAACCGTCGAAGAGCAACTTGTGGAACTTGGTCTCGGCTATGGTGGGAAAGGTCACGCCAAAGACCGTATAGATCCCGGAGGCCACAACATACTGACCAATGGCTATGGCTTTCTCGCTGTACCACTCAGGGGCAACACCGGCAACCGGAAGGTCAGCTATGCTGTCACCCAGACCACCGGTCTTCACCATCTCAGCACAGGCAATCAAGATCCGACTGTTGTCCACACAGGAGCCCAGTCCCAGTACCGGAGGCATACCAACGGTCTCACACACTTCCTGCAAGCCGTCTCCTGCCAGCACTGAGGCATCGGGCTTCATCAAGCCGGCCTTGGCCAGAGCTATCTGGGCACAACCAGTCTGTACCACCAGGATATCATTTCTGATCAGCTCTTTTACCAACTCCACGTGCACATAGTCCTGACGTACCCTGGGGTTGGTACAGCCAACCACGCCGACAACTCCCCTGATCCTGCCGTTGATGATGTTGTCGTTGAGCGGCACATACGATGCCCTGAAACTGCCGCCCAGCATATAGTTGATATACTCGTGGCTGAAACCGTGAATCCCCAACGATTTATTCTGCGGGATCACGATCGGGGCCTTGCGGTTCTTAAACCGCTTGATGGCCTCTTTCACTATCTTGTCTGTGCACTGGCGCGGTTTGAACTCGTCAAACTCGATGTGCTCAGCGCCTTCCATCTTAGCCCGGGGATTGGTGGTGAAGAACTTGGTGCCGTAACACTCTGCCAAAGGCGCCAGAGCAGGCATGATGCACTGCACGTCCACCGCCATACAATCCACCGCACCGGTAATGAGAACCGCCTCGGTGCTCATGAAATTACCCGCATGCGGTACCCCGTGACGGCTCAACACCTCAGCACCAGAGCAGCACATACCCAAAATGTTGATCCCCTCGGCTCCGCCCTTCTCTGCTTCCTTTAACAGCTTGGGATCATTGACCGAAGCAATGATGGATTCAAACAAATTAGGCTCATGACCGTTGACGATGATGTTTACCTGCTTCTCGTCCAAACAGCCCATGTCCACACCGGCCAGTACCGGTGAAGGGGTGCCGAAGAGAATATCAGAGATCTCAGTGGCCACCATGGATCCACCCCAACCATCAGCAAGGGCTGTCCGGGAACACTGCTTCACCATGTTCTCGTAGTCCTGATCCACCCCCATGTGCGTCCGGTGCATACACTCCATGATCTCGCGCATGGCGCCCCGGGGAACGATCCCCGCCTCGCGCCACTTCTCCAGGGTCTTGGGGGGCACTCGCGTCTCAGCAAAGGGAATCTCTCCCTCAACCTGGGTGTAGGTGCGCTCCAACTCCTCGTAAAGATCTAAGGCGATCTCTTTGACCTCACGACCCTCAGTCTCTATGCCGAGGCCATCGGCCACATCCAGAAGCTTCTGCTCGTCTTTGATCTGATAGTCCTTGATCTCGCCCTGCACCACCCCGCGAAACACATCCAGCATGGTCATACCATGGTCGGTGTGTGCCGCCGTACCAGTGGCAACCATCCGGGCAAAGTTCCTCGAGGCAATGATGTCTATGCTCGCACCGCAAACACCAACCTTACCATACGGATCCTTGCTGGAGAGCCGACAAGGGCCCATGGCGCAGTGCTTGCAACAAGCAGAGTCCGCACCAATGGGACAGGCCTTCATGTCCATCGCCCGGTGCATGGCCGTCTCTACACCATCTTCCGCTGCCTTGCGCAACATCTGCTGCGTTGACTTGCAGGTGGTTACCTGCGCAATGGGCAGCTCCTTTTTCTTTTTCTCTTGCTTTACCTCTTCTGTCATATTGTTCTCCTTAAGAAATTTAGATTATTGTGCTCCCTGGATTTGAGAGCCAAAGTTCTGTAGGTATGCGGAAAGGTCTAACCCTTTAAAGCAGTAATCATACCAGAAAAGGCAAACTTAAAATATATGTAATATTAAATAGTTGTAAATATGGTGGGAACTTAGCCCAGGAAAGAATATGCCATTTTGGAATGACGCTATTCCAATTTGGAAAAATGAACTCTCACGTTTTTTTATCTCCTTGACTTAGGTCAATGATGCTACCAATCTGATCTATTATTGTTACAATTAAGTTAATCAGAGAGTGAAAAACTGGCTTCAAGGCTTAGATGATGAAACTTTCGGCAAGGAATTAGAAAAGGAGGAGTTTAATGTTCTGTTATCAGTGTGAGCAAACGGCAAAAGGTGAAGGGTGCACCAAGATAGGGGTTTGTGGCAAGGAACCCGAGGTCGCTGCCCTTCAGGATCTATTGGTATACGGTCTTATCGGCTTGTCCCAGTGTGCAGTGGAGGGGCGGAAGGTGGGCGTTAACGACAGGGATATCAATGTCTTCACGGTTCGGGCCGCTTTTTCTACCTTGACCAATGTGGATTTCGACCCAGATCGGTTCGTGGCTCTGATCAATGAGGCCGTAGAAAAGCGCGAGCAGCTCAAGGATAAGGTCAGGGCAGCCGGCGGCAAGGTGGATTTCCCTGAGGGGCCGGCATCTTTTACCCCCGCCTCCACCCTAGATGACCTCATTCAGCAGGGTGAGGCTGTGTCCATTCATTCCTATCCCAGTGCCAATCCAGATATCCTTTCTCTCAAACACATCTTGTTGTTCGGCGTCAAAGGTGTTTGCGCCTATGCGGACCACGCCCAGATTCTCGGGCAGGAAGATGATGCGGTTTATGGTTTCATCCACGAGGGCTTGGCCGCCATCCCCAGCGAGGACTTGGGTCTTGAAGAGTGGATCGGCCTGGTTCTCAAGTGCGGTGAGGTCAATCTGAGGACCATGGACTTGCTGGATGCCGGCAACACCGGTACCTACGGCCATCCGGTGCCCACCAAGGTGCCTCTGGGTGCGAAGAAAGGCAAGGCCATCCTGGTATCGGGTCACGACCTGAAGGACCTTGAAGAGCTTCTCAAGCAAACCGAGGGCAAGGGTATCAATGTCTACAGTCACGGCGAGATGCTTCCCACCCACGGCTACCCCGAGTTAAAGAAATACGAGCATTTTTACGGTCATTACGGCACGGCCTGGCAGAATCAGGCTAAGGAATTTTCCCAATTTCCCGGTGCCATATTGATGACCACCAATTGCATTCAGAGACCAAAAGAGCCCTACAAGAGCAACATCTTTACCTGTGGTCTGGTGGGGTGGCCTGGAATAGCCCATATATCCGACCGCAATTTTCAGCCTCTCATTGATCGAGCTCTTGCTCTCCCGGGCTTCCAGGAGGATGAAAACGGCAAGGAAGTAATGGTGGGCTTCGGCAGAAATACCGTTCTGGGTGTTGCCGATAAAGTCATCGAGGCAGTAAAGGGTAAAGCCATCCGTCATTTCTTCGTGGTGGCAGGCTGTGATGGAGCCAAGCCCGGCCGCAACTATTACACCGAGTTTGTGGAGAAGGTTCCCGAGGACACCGTGGTTCTGACCTTTGCTTGTGGTAAATTTCGCTTCTTCGACAAGGATCTGGGGGACATCGGTGGAATCCCGAGGTTACTGGACATCGGTCAGTGCAATGATGCCCATTCGGCAATCCAGATTGCCGTGGCTCTTGCTGGCGCCTTTAATGTGGGTGTCAACGACCTGCCACTGTCCATTATTTGTTCCTGGTATGAGCAGAAGGCTGTGGCGATCCTCCTATCCTTGCTCCATCTGGGAATCAAGGACATTCGCCTAGGACCTTCCCTGCCGGCATTTGTCTCGGCCAATGTACTGGATGTCCTGGTGAAAAACTTCGACATCAAACCCATCAGCACGCCGGATGAGGATTTGAAGGCGATTTTGGGATAAACGGTGAATTCAGGGGCGGGGGTACGCCCCCGCCCTTCATTCAAATGATGTGTGATGTGAGATATGGGATGTGAATTGTTTGTCAGGGGTCGTCGATCCCACATCCCACATCTCATATCCCTTAAACACAAAGTTGAGGTTTATGGAAAATGGCCCGAGTAGTAACTGTTGACCAGGATGAGTGCATCGGTTGCGGAACCTGCGAAGGGATCTGCCCTGAAGTATTTCAACTCAATGAGGAAACAGGTACGTCAGAGGTAATCAAACCGGAAGGAGGTCCAGAGGATCTTATTGAAGAGGCCATTGATTCATGTCCGGTGGAGGCTATCCACTGGCAGGAATGAGTGTTCTGGAACCTCAGGGGAGTAGTAAAATAAGCCTATGGAGATTTTGAAATTTTGCCTCATACTCTGCTGAGAAGCGATTCATAACGTATTCGCTCTCGCTCCGCTCTGAAAGCGACTTTCCAATTTCAGTTGATCTATATTTTGTATCTGTGCAGATGAAAGCAAGTATCTAAGATCTAATCCATCCAATCGAACATGGAGGGAACCCATGGCCAAGAAAAACCTCTTGTCATCTCTCCGCTTTCTTCGACCTCGAGACGGGTGTCAAAAAGAAGCCATAGCCGGCGGTTGGGCCGAGGTCCGTTGTGGCGAGCGGGAGTGGGAGGATTTCTACCGCAAAAGATGGCAGTATGACAAGAAGGTCCGCTCCACCCACGGGGTCAATTGCACCGGATCCTGCTCCTGGGATGTGTACGTCAAAGACGGGATCATCGTCTGGGAAACTCAGAGGGGTGACTATCCTAGTTGCGGGCCGGATTTGCCCGATCACGAGCCCCGTGGCTGCCCCAGGGGTGCCACCTTCTCCTGGTACACTTACAGCCCGATTCGGTTGAAATATCCTCTGGTGCGCGCTGTTCTGTTAGAGATGTGGCGAGAATCCCTTGCCTCCCAGCCGGACCCTGTACTCGCCTGGCAGAGCGTTGTTGAGGACGAGGATAGAAGAAAGAAATACCAACAGGCCCGGGGCAAAGGTGGGCTCGTCAGAGTTGGCTGGGACGAGGCAGCCACGCTCATCGCCGCTTCAACCGTTCACACCATCAAGAAATATGGGCCTGAGAGGGTTTTCGGTTTTACCCCCATCCCTGCCATGTCCATGGTCTGTTATTCGTCTGGCGCACGGTTTCTCTCCCTTATCGGCGCTTCCCTTATCAGTTTCTACGACTGGTACTGCGATTTGCCACCTGCCTCTCCTCAAATCTGGGGCGAACAAACCGATGTTCCAGAGAGCGCGGACTGGTATGAGTCAAGCTACATGATCGTTTGGGGTAGCAACCTGCCTATGACCCGAACCCCTGACGCTCACTTTTTTACCGAGGTACGGTACCGGGGGGCAAAGGTTGCGGCGGTGGCGCCCGATTACGCTGAGTATGTGAAATTTGCCGACACCTGGCTGCCGGCAAAGGCGGGCACCGATTCTGCCCTGGCCATGGCCATGACCTTTGTGATTTTCAAAGAGTTCTATCTAGATCGACAGTCTGAGTATTTCACCTCATATGCAAAAGCCTTCACCGATCTACCGTTTGCTGTGGTGCTCAAGCCCCAAGAAGACCAACACGTCTCGGAACGGTTCTTGAGAGCTTCAGATCTTGGTGTTGACCAGAATAACTCTGAGTGGAAAACGCTCTACTACGATTTAAAAAGCAAAAGTTTTGTGGTCCCCAACGGCAGCATTGGTTTTCGCTGGAATGAGGAGGGACGCTGGAATCTTCACCAGTTGGATTCAGAGAGTGGCGAACCGGTAGATCCTCTTTTAAGCTTTGCCAATGAAAATGATGGTTGGCTTTCCCTGAGGTTGCCGTTTTTTGATTTTCATGGTGCCGAGGTAAGAATCGGCAAAGTCCCGGTGAAAAAGATCACTGCGGACGGCGAGGAAATCCTGGTCACAACGGTCTTTGATCTTATGGCCGCCAATCTCGGCGTGGACAGAGGCCAGGGAGGCGACGTTGCAGAAGACTATGACGATCCGAAACCATACACTCCCGCTTGGCAGGAATCGATAACTGGAGTACCCAAAGATGACGTGATTCGGGTTGCCCGCGAATTTGCCGAAAATGCAGATAAAACCAAGGGAAAATCCATGATTTTCCTTGGAGCCGGCACCAATCACTGGTACCACAATGACGTGACCTACCGGGCAATCCTCAACCTCACCACTCTTTGTGGCTGTCAGGGAGTGAACGGCGGGGGCTGGGCACATTATGTTGGTCAGGAAAAACTGCGTCCTCAGGCTGCCTGGGCTGCCATTGCCTTCGGATTGGATTGGAGGAGACCTCCCCGGCAGCAGAATGGTACTTCCTTCTACTATTTTGCCACGGACCAATGGAGGTATGAGACCTTCGATGCTCAGCACATAGCCTCGCCGCTGGCCGATGGTGGGACGGATAAGCACCTGGCTGACTACAACGTCATTGCCG
The DNA here is from genome assembly GCA_041560295.1 of Syntrophobacteria bacterium. GTDB lineage: Bacteria > Desulfobacterota > Syntrophobacteria > BM002 > BM002 > BM002. Next base: position 6,487 of record JBFFBS010000068.1, read on the forward strand.
CCAGACTTGGTTGGCTGCCTTCCTATCCCCAGTTCAATCGAAATCCGTTGGATCTCTGTAGAGAAGCATTGGAGAGCGGAGCTAGCTCGGACGAAGAGATCATCTCTTATGTTGTAGACAAACTGAAGAAGGGCGAGGTTTCGTTCGCTCTGGAGGATCCTGACAGTCCAGAAAATTGGCCCCGACTTCTTTTTCTCTGGCGGGCAAACCTTCTGGGCGCAAGCGGCAAGGGCCACGAGTATTTTCTCAAACACCTCCTGGGAACCGACAATGCGGTGCTCAACAAAGAGGGTGAGAACAAGCCGCAGGAGATGCAGTGGAGAGATCCGGCTCCAGAGGGCAAACTGGATCTTTTGGTCACCCTCGAACTTCGCATGTCCACCAGCGCCATGTACTCGGACGTGGCCTTGCCGGCAGCCTCCTGGTATGAAATGCACGATCTGAGTACAACCGATTTGCATTCATTTATCCACCCCTTCAACCCGGCCATTGATCCCCCTTGGGAGACCAAAACCAATTGGGATCAGTTCAAGGCTATTGCTGAGAAGTTTTCGGAACTCGCTGCAAACCATCTTGGTGAACTGAAGGATTTGGTAGCTACCCCCCTACTCCACGATTCACCCGGTGAAATCGCCCAACCGACCGTCAAGGATTGGAAGAAAGGAGAAGTGGAGCCCATACCGGGTAAGACTCTGCCGAACCTCTCCGTGGTCACAAGAGATTACCCCAACACTTACAAAATGATGACAGCCCTGGGACCTTTGGTCGCCAATGTGGGCATAGGCTCTAAGGGGATTACCTGGAAGTCAGATCAAGAATACGAGGAACTAAAAGAAAAGCTCGGAACGGTCGCAGGTTCCGGAATGACGCAGGGAATGCCGGAGTTGAAAACGGGCAAACAAGTGGCTGAAGCGATCCTGTTGCTGGCCCCAGAGACCAATGGACGCACCGCGGTCAAAGCATGGTCCGGCTTAGAAAAAAAGACAGGGCTTAGCCTTGTCCACCTGAGTAAGGATAGAGAGGGAGAGAAGATGAGCTTTGCGGATCTAGATGGACGACCGCGCAAGATTATCACCAGCCCCATCTGGAGTGGTATCGAGTCTGAGGAGCGGATGTACTCTCCCTTCGTCATCAACATAGAGGAGAAAGTTCCCTTCCGCACCCTCACGGGGCGGGCTCAATTCTACCAGGACCATGAGTGGATGCTGGCTTTTGGTGAGGGTCTGCCGCTCTTCCGGCCCCCACTGGATATGCAGGCGCTCGGTTCAACAGAGGTAGCTCGCACAGAGAACAAAGAGATCGTTCTGAACTACCTTACCCCGCACTCCAAATGGTCTATCCACAGTACCTATTCTGACACCCTGATCATGTTGACTCTGTTTCGTGGAGGTGAAGCGATCTGGATGAATGACGAGGATGCTGCCTCAATTGGGGTTGAAGATAATGAGTGGCTTGAATGCTTCAATGTCAATGGGGTGGTAATGGCCAAGGCGGTGGTAAGTCATCGGATTCCCCCAGGGAAGGCCTTCATGTACCATGCCCAGGAGAGAATGATCAACACACCAGGTTCAGAGCTTTCTGGGATGCGAGGAGGGACCCACAACAGTGTGACCCGCATATTGGTAAAACCCACCCAGATGATCGGTGGTTACGCCCAGCTGAGTTACGGTTTTAACTACTACGGCCCCACAGGCGCCCAGAGAGATGAAGTGATAGTAGTCCGAAAAGCAGGAAAGGTGGACTGGTATGAAGATTAAGACACAAATTGCCATGGTTTTGAATCTAGACAAATGTCTCGGCTGCCATACCTGCAGCATTCCTTGCAAAAATGTCTGGACCAACAGGAGTGGTGCTGAATACATCTGGTTCAACAATGTGGAGACCAAGCCGGGGATTGGCTATCCGAAGAAGTGGGAGGATCAGGCTCTTTACAAAGGTGGCTGGGAGATGGGATGAAAGCTTCGTCTCCGAGCCGGCGGTCGGCCGGCTAAATTGCTGAACATATTTCACAACCCTGATCTGCCCGGTATCGATGAGTACTATGAGCCCTGGACCTATAATTATGACAAGCTGATCTCCAGCCCCCAGAAGAAGCAACAGCCATCGACCAGACCGAAATCCCTGATCACGGGGAAGCCCATACGGCTCAAATGGGGACCCAACTGGGAAGACGATCTTGCCGGGGTGAGCACCACCGGCTCTGGTGATGTGAATTTTAAGGGGTTGGAGCACCAGATCTATCTGCAGTTCAAAAAGGTTTTCATGTTTTATCTGCCGCGTCTCTGTGAGCACTGTTTGAATCCAGCCTGTGTGGCGTCTTGTCCTTCAGGCGCTCTCTACAAGCGGGAGGAGGATGGCATTGTCTTGGTGGACCAGGAAAGGTGTCGTGGCTGGCGCTATTGTGTCTCGGGTTGTCCATACAAGAAGGTCTACTTCAACTGGCAAACCGGGAGATCAGAGAAGTGTTTGTTCTGCTATCCAAGAGTAGAAGCAGGTTTGACCAGCCTCTGCGCTGAGACTTGCGTTGGCAAGATTCGTTATGTCGGCGTGATTCTCTACGATGCGGAAAAGATCGTGACCGCAGCCTCCAGTAAAGAAGAGCATGATCTATACCCTGCGCAAACTGAAATGTTCCTTGATCCAAATGATCCGGGGGTGGTGGCTGAAGCAATCTCTCAGGGGGTGGAGCACAGCTACATTGAAGCGGCCCAGCGTTCTCCGGTCTACAAGCTTGCGAAGGACTGGGGGTTGGCCTTTCCTCTCCATCCGGAGTTCAGGACGCTGCCCATGGTCTGGTACGTTCCTCCTTTGAGCCCACTGGTGAAGTTTATCGAGGACTCGGATGATAATCTCGATAACCCCGAAGTGATGAGGATTCCATTGACCTATCTTGCCAATCTCCTGACTGCTGGGGATGAGGAACCAATTCGTCTTGCGCTTCGGAGACTGATGGCGCTTCGCAGCTACATGCGCTCCAAGCGGCTGGATGACGAGGCGGATAGTGGGGTTCTGGAGAAGGCAGGCATGACTGAGGAGATGGCTGAAGAGATTTATCGGTTACTAGCCATCGCCAAATATAAAGATCGCTTTGTGATTCCCACGGTTAAGAAGGAAAAGGAAGTAGATCTCTACCGTGAGCAAGGCGCTGCGGGCTTTGACCCGCATGGCGCATAGCGCAATTGCCAGCAGGCAGCGGGCAGATAGCAGCAGGCAGCCAGAGACACGGAGGACGGAAATCAGAGGGCAGAGTGTCATAAGGTCATCAAGTCATTAGGTCACTATGTCGTTAAGGCGATTTGATCACCTGATCATAGCTTTGCTGGTATTGGTGATGTTTTTTCAGCGACAAGATGACTTGATGACGGGCTTTAGCCCAAATGACCCAATGACGGCGTAGCCATATGACATTGTAGCAGTAGGATAGGCACTGCCCACCAAAAAATTCAATGGTATGCTCAGCATTGGTTGTGTAGCAGGGGAAGTGAGTGGTCGTTATGAACGATGAAAAGCGTTATCTCCTGAAATTGCTATCGATACTACTTCAGTATCCGGACGGTGAATTTGTTCTGTCGCTTGAGGAGTTGAAGGAAGTGGTAGAACAGATTCCTCACATGGAGCATCGAGAGAGGTGTGAGCATTTCTTGGACTACCTGGGCAATAACCCGCTGATCCGCTTACAAGAGGAATACACCTCAACCTTCGACCTCAATCCGTCAACTTGTCTCAACCTCACGTATCACAAGTGGGGTGATTCAAGAGAACGAGGAAATGCTCTGGTGGACTTTCACCGGCTTTACCATCAAGCCGGCTACGAAAGTTCAACTGGCGAACTTCCTGATTATCTGCCGCTCGTCCTCGAGTACCTTTCTTTAAAGCGGAATGGCGACAACTCTTCTAATGTAGGTCAGATCGTTTCCGCGTCAGCGGGGTTGATCCGACAAAAGGAAGGAACTTCCTCTACTTCGCTTCTTGGACAGTATTGCGGGGAGGTGGAAACCGTTCGCTCTAGTCTTGAAGAAGCCGGCAGTTCTTATGCCGGCCTTTTGGCAATAGTCGCAGATCTTTTCACTGAAATGAAGACCATGGGAGTGTGAGGAAATGAATATCTTGAACACCCTGGCATTTCTGGTTTTTCCGTACCTGGCTCTTACCACCTTTGTGGTTGGCCATCTGTATCGCTACCTGACGAATCCTTATGATTGGAACTCAAAGTCAAGCGAGCTTCTCGATAAAAAGGGTTTGAAATTCGGGATCACGATTTTCCATTGGGGAATTATTTTTACCCTTCTGGGACACGGAGTCGGACTTCTGATTCCCCAGAGGTACTGGGATGCGGTGGGTATCAATAGTCAGGCTCATACCCTGTTTGCTACCTATAGCGGGTTTATTGTTGGGGCTATGGCTCTCTTGGGCCTCGCTCTTTTAATCTATCGCCGAATCAGCAAAGACCGAATTCTCGCCACCACAAGCCTAAATGATTTTGTCACCCTGGGCTTGCTGTTTTTTGTTGTTGCCACGGGATTTGCCAATGTTGTTAGTGGATTGTACGATCACTTTGACATTCTTACCACTATTGCCCCATGGCTTCGTGGAATCGTGACCCTGACGCCAGATCCGACTCTAATGCTCCAGGTGCCGTTGAGGTTCAAGATTCACATTCTCGGTGTGCTGGCCTTACTCGGTTTTTCTCCATTCAGTCGGTTGGTGCACATATGGAGTGTGCCGCTTACGTATCTTTTCCGCAGATTGATCGTATTTCGCAGGAGAGAAGCAAGCTTCTAAAGCAGGAATAAGGGATTGAAGGTGTCAGGTGTCAGCATTTTCCTTTTCATTCCCTGAAACCTTATTGGCAAGGAGGTGAGGTGTTATGAGTGATGAAGCTGTCTGCTATGCTCAATCAAGCCGCGGTGCGGCTCTTGCCTGGACTACCTTGGCATTTTTTGCCGGCTTTGCGGGAGTCTCCGCTTTCGGTCCCATTGTCACCAAGCTGAAACAATCTATGGCCCTGAGTCCTTTGCTGATGGGTCTGCTGGCAGCGAGCCCCGCCCTCAGCGGCTCGTTGTTGCGGATACCCTTTGGTGCCATGGTGGATCGCACGGGCGGGAAAAAACCCATTTTGATCCTTCTGGGCCTTGCCGTGGCGGGTATTACAGCTATTACGGTGTTGTTCAGCGTTTTTTCACCGCCCCAGCCCTCTCATTATCCCTTGTTCCTCATGGCGGGAATTCTTTGCGGCTGTGGCATTGCGGTGTTTTCCGTGGGTATTCCCACGGTGTCTTACTGGTATCCGCAGAAAAAACAGGGCACCGCCCTTGCCATTTATGCCGGGTTGGGAAACATGGCCCCGGGAATGTTTGCTATGGCCCTTCCCTTTCTGGTGGTCTCTTTGGGATTTGCCATTTCTTATGTTCTCTGGCTCGGCATGCTCCTGAGCCTGCTCATAGTTTTCTTGTTGTACATGAAAGATGCGCCCTATTTTCAATACAAGGAAATGGGAATCCAGATTGACGAGGATGCCCTGTTCATTGCCTGCGGGGAAGAGCTCATCCCCACAGGGAACGCAACGGAGTCTCTCAAAAGAGCGGGATCCAACTGGCGCACCTGGATCTTGACCATGTTTTATTTTGTCACATTCGGTGGTTTTATCGCCCTTACTGTCTGGTTTCCAACCTATTGGAGAGAGTATTTTGGTGTAAGTCTTGTTCTGGCAGGTTCCCTCACGGCCCTATACTCCCTGTCCGCTTCCATACTCAGGGTTTTGGGAGGATTTACCTCTGACCGGATTGGTGGCGAAAAGACCGTGTTCCTTTCCTTCGTTATAGTGACTGTTGGTGCATTTCTTATGATTGTGGCAGGGCGATCCATGGCCACGGCGGTTACCGGGGAGATGTTCTTGGCACTCGGAATGGGTTTTGCCAATGCTGCTGTTTTCAAACTGGTTCCAAAGTACACACCCGAAACGGTTGGTGGTGCTGCCGGCATTGTCGGGGGTCTGGGAGCCTTCGGCGGCTTTGTGATTCCTCCCGTTATGGGACTGTTTGTCAAAGTATCTGGGACCGAAGGTTATCCTTTGGGTTTTGCCGTTTTTCTGGGGCTGTCGCTCCTCTCATTGGGGTTATTTGTCATTTTGAACCGCTATGCTCCTGATAGTGCTGTCGAGGCTGTGGCGTAAGGTCAGCTGGCAGATTGCAGTTGCGCGAATTCATTCGGGACTAGCAGGCAGTTATATGATCTAGGCACTAAGCACCAGGAACTATGTGATGTGGGGATGATGCTGCCCTGCATGAAAGAGGTAGTTTGTGCTTGAAATGATAGTTGAATCGCTTAATGTCGGTCTCCCCAAAAAGGAGATATTCGATGGCAAACCAATAACAACAGGAATTTGCAAAAAGCCAGTTTCAGGTCAAGTAACCCTTAGAGCACTTGGTTTTGACGGTGACGGTGTTGCCGATACAAAAAACCACGGCGGCCCTGACAAGGCCATTTGCGTGTACAGCTTAGATCATTATCCTTTTTGGGAGAAGACTTTAGGAGTTAGGTTACCTGCCGCTGCCTTCGGTGAAAACCTGTCTGTATCTAACCTGAAGGAAGATGATGTCTGTATCGGTGATATTTTTTTGCTCGGTACAGCCACAGTGCAGATCAGCCAGCCTCGCCAACCCTGCACAACGCTTGCAGCCCGCTACGGCAGGAATGATTTGGTAAAGCTAGTAATTAATTCGGGGTTTAGCGGTTTTTATTTCAGAGTGTTACAGGAGGGAGAAGTACGAGTCGGGGCTCCTTTGGTTCTTGTCGAAAAGGATCCCAATCTAATCTCAGTTTCTTTTGCCAATAATATTTTTCATCATGACAGGAAAAATCGCGAAGGCATAGAGAGCGTTTTAACCATCCCTTCCCTCTCTGAGTCCTGGCAGCGGTCCCTTCAAAGATTGAGGGAAAAGTGTACCTAATCCATGACGCCTGTCTATGGCGTTCTATCCATGTTTTCAAAAAGGTGAGGAATACTCATGGAGACAAGTAGCCGCGAATGGTTATACCAACAAATCGTCGAAGGAGCTCAGGATGCCATCGTCTTTGCAGACCAGGATGGTATCATCCGTCTGTGGAACTCGGGAGCTGAAGCTATATTTGGTTTTTCGGCGGAAGAGGCCATGGGAAAAACCCTGGATCTTATTGTTCCCGAAAAGATGCGGGAGAGGCACTGGAAGGGTTATCGCAAAGTGATGGACACAGGTGTTACCAGATATGGCAGTGACGTTTTGGCGGTTCCCGCGCTGAATAAGAACGACAGCCGTATATCTGTGGAATTTACCATTGTGCTTCTGAAGGACACAACTGGTAAACCGCAAGGCACAGCAGCAATAATGCGTGATGTGACAAAAAGGTGGCAGAAGGAGAAGGAGCTTAAGAAACGCTTAGCAGCATTAGAGGGTAAGGATTGACATTGATCTGATTATCTTTGAAATTCGAAATCCGAAGCACGAAGCACGAAACAAATTCGAAATCCAAATTTCCGAATGTTCAAAACGATGATACCTTACAAGCATGTCAATATGTTTTGGTCATTTGAATTTTGAAAATTGTGGCATTGTTTCGGATTTCGATATTCGGATTTCGGATTTATCCGAGGTGACATTAGGATCGAGCAGCAAAAATAGGAGAGAGTTGACAACATGCCTATTCCTGGAGACTTGCTAACAACCGCTATGGCAGTTATGCCCCATAAAGATGTGGACCGGGCCCTGGAGATGGCCCTGTCGCTGGATGTGCCCTTCTGGCCTCAGCTGCCTTTGGTTAACTACTTCGAGGATATGTACGTTCAAGCATCTGAGCATTTTCCAGGAATTCTCCTGGATCTGGAGAAGCGCACCTTACGATTTTCCATGGAAAAATTCGTAGCTGAATTTGAGGAAACCATGGCGCACTTTGATGAACCTGAATATTTCGACATTAGCGAGGAATATTCAGTGGTGTACCACAAGTTTTTGAAGATGGATTTCTCAGATCGACCAGCTATTCGGGGTCAGATGGAAGGGCCCATCAGTTTCGGCTTCAATGTGGTGGATCAGGATGACCGCCCCATCATTTTTAACGATACTGTTCGACCGTTCCTCATGGAATTTATGGCCAAACGGGTAAATGCACAGCTGCACCGTCTCGAACAGTTGAACCCCAATGTCTTCATGTTTGTTGACGAGCCCGGCCTGCAGTTCCTTTTCAGCGCCATGGCCGGCTACGGGGATCTAGCGGCTCGAGAAGACATGGAAAACTTCTTTGCCATGATCGACAGACCCCGCGGCATCCACCTCTGCGGCAATCCCGATTGGGATTTTCTCCTGGGACTGGATATGGACATCCTCTCACTGGATGTCTACAGCAACGGCGAGGTCTTCAGTCAATACGCAACGTCAATTCGGAAATTCTTGGATCGCGGCGGCAGGCTGGTGTGGGGTATTGTGCCTGCCAATACCGAGCCATTTGAGGAAGAGACTCTAGATAGCCTGGAACAAAGACTCGCCGAAATCTGGGCTGCCCTGGACAAAAAGGGTATTGACCGGGACTTTCTCCTTTCCCGCAGTATGCTCTCCCCTGCCACCTGCTGCCTGGTAAATCCTGACGGTGAGAAAACGGTGGAAAAGGCCTTTGAGGTGACGAGGGAACTTTCCCTGAGACTTCGCGAAAAACTGGGTCTCAGCTGATTGTAACTGGATTAGCGTCTAGGGCCAGACCTTTCCAGTCAGGTCACATGTTTAACACCTGCTTTACAGATCTTTGTGGTATATGAGTGTCGATCAAAGCCGAGCTCTCACTGGACGACTGGTAAGGTGTGAGTTTTGGCAAAACGTATCTCAGCCTTGAAAACTCCCTATTGCTAGGAACGTGGGCCCTCCTCTCTCTACTTGAGATTTTTTTTCATCCAAATTCACTTGACACCAAAACGTTCATTTGTTCTAGTTAAATATTAAAGAAAATCCACACTATTTTCATACGCACCATCTCACAATCTAACCGATAGCTTCAAGCGGATTGCTGCAAGAACTTGGGGCATGGAAGCCCTGGTCCAAGAGTATAACCTCTAACGAGTCACGCTAGTAACTCTAAGGCCAAGGAATCAAAACCCACAAACCTGCTGCAGGGACGCAACCATGAAAAAGTTTATCAAACCCGCCATTTTCATTGTCATTGGGATAATCATTGCCTTTCCGCTCTTCAGCATCAGCTACTACACCATGGTTCGCACCTCCACTCCTGATTTTTGTGCATTATGCCATGAAATAAAGCCTGCGGTGGTGGCGTGGCGCTCTTCCACGCATACCAACAATGCTTCAGGTGTCGTTGTCGATTGTATGGACTGCCACCTGCCCGCCCCTGCGAATACCTTCGACTTTTTCTTTGCCAAGACCTACCACGGCATTAAAGATGTGGCGATTCATTTCTTTGTTGATGAATATGACCAGGAAAAAGCGCGCAATAACGCCTATGCCGCTTTTAGAAACAGCGAGTGCCAGAAATGCCACCGCAATTTGCTCAACATGCCATATAAACGCGGCGCCATGCTGGCCCATCGCTCAGTGCTGTATGCAAGACCGGGTTACGA
>JBFFBS010000069.1:0-16052 GCA_041560295.1 Syntrophobacteria bacterium
ATCCGTCCTCAGCCATTGGACAAGAGGGATCGGAATCCGCTGGAGCACATGGTGCATCAGTGCATGAGTGAAGACAAATGGTTTTGCACTATGTTTGGCATTGATGTTGGCGCACCTCCTTTACCTGAAAAGGAAACTCGTCTTGAATTTATTAAACGATATGCTGAAGATTCCGGTAAACGACTTGCGGTTTTAAAAGAAAAGGATAGAGCCTGGTGGGAACAAGAGGTCTCCTTTTTTGAAACCAAGCGAATGAGAACCTGGGTTATGGTGAGAAGGATAGCCCATACAGCGCAACACCGGGGAGAACAGACGGCTTTGCTGAGAATGTTGGGAAGAGAAATTCACAGTATTTATGGACCTTCTGCTGATACTGGTGGTTTGCCCCAAAATAATGGGTTGACTATATATGCCTACCCGGACATAAACTCCCTTATCGAAGGCGAAGCAAAAGGTGGTTTAAAAGCGGTCTTACCAGGACCCGGAGAAAAACCAGCCACAGAGAGGCCTGATCGAGGTTGAACCAGCAAAGAATCCGGGGCCGAAGAACTCGGCTTCGGGCCGCCCGCTGAAGGGGCTTCAATGGTCTTTCCTCTTTTGCGGCAGTCTGGTGGAGTAATGGAGCACTGCAGAATGTCAAATTCAAAGCGCTAAGTCTCAGGGTTTCGGGTGTTCCGCCGGAGGCGGATCAGGTGTCAGGAAAAAGCAACACAAAAGCTGAAACCTGAACACTGAAACCTGAAACCTCCTTCACCGGCAAAGCCATTGAGCTCTGACCCCCGCAAGGCGGGATCGTTGACCCCAAGGAGCAGATTTTTGATAATTTGAGATATACGATGAGGGACAAGACTACGGCATCGATAGTATGACCGACCACCAACTCGCATGAGGAGAATAATGAACGACTCCAGTTTCACCGTCCCCGCCGAGGATCGTTACTTCGAAGATTACATCGCCGGCTCTGTGCACGAATACGGCTCTATTGCAGTGGAGCAGGAAGAGATTATCTCTTTTGCCGAACGCTTCGACCCACAAGTGTTCCACACCGATCCGGAAGGTGCGAAGAAAACCATCTTTGCGGGCTTGATCGCCAGCGGCTGGCACACCTGCGGTCTGATGATGCGGCTCTTCGTCGACCACTTCCTTCCGAAGGTAGCGAGCCTGGGCTCCCCCGGCGTTGACGAGTTGCGTTGGAACAAACCCGTTCGCCCTGGTGACGAGCTATCCATCCGCATCAATATCCTGGAAACCAAGCGCTCGCGCTCCAAGCCGGATCGCGGCATCGTCCACTCCGTGATCGAAGTGATGAACCAGGACCGCGATGTAGTGATGAGCATGAAGGCCGTGAACCTTTTTCTGTGCCGGCAGAGTTCTTAGAAATGTTTCTTAAGCTATTCCTCGCCTTTACCCTTGTTCCCTTTGTAGAAATCTACCTGCTCATCAAAATCGGCGCGCAGGTTGGCGCCTTCAATACTATTCTCATCGTAATCTTGACCGGGCTTCTCGGGGCTTCCCTGGCCAGGCTCGAGGGCATCAAAACCATGACCAAGGTCAGGGATAGCCTGAATCGTGGAGACCTCCCTGCAGAAGAAATGTTGGATGCCATGCTGATTTTCGTGGCAGGCATTGTCCTGCTGACACCCGGTTTTATTACCGATCTGGCAGGGCTAACTCTTTTGGTGCCAAAAGCGAGGTATTGGTTCAAACGCTGGCTGCGCAAGAAATTTGATGAATGGCTCGATAAAACCAACGGCAGAGGGGGAATGTCAATAAGGTTCTAGCCCGACCCCTGATCGCCAAGGTACAAAGGCAATGGTATATAAATCGATGATGAAGTTGTTCGAACTATTAAGACCTAAACGTGTTCCCAAGGAGCATTGGCAAAATGTCTACCAAAAAGAGACACCCGAAGAGTTAAGTTGGTATCAGGACAAACCTGAAATGTCACTCAAACTGATCGCTGCTACCGGAGTCGGATTCGACGGCAACATCATCGATATCGGAGGGGGTACCTCCAAGCTAGCCGGTCTGCTGGTTGTTCAAGGCTACAAAACAGTAACAGTTTTGGACATTGCTTCCCGCTCAATTGAAGAAGCAAAATTAAGGCTCGGCGAACAAGCCGACAAAATTACATGGATCGAAGCTGACGCGACAAATTATAATTTTAGAGAAAAATATGACATCTGGCATGACCGCGCTGTTTTTCATTTCCTTACAGATAGTCACGACCGAAAAAGATACGTAGATGCTGTTCAGCAGTCACTGAAGGCAGGCGGCCATCTGATCATAGCAACTTTCGGCTTAAAGGGTCCTCGCAAGTGTAGTGGCCTCCCTGTTGTTAGATACAGTCCCGAAACTATGCATAAGGAATTTGGAAATAATTTTGACCTAGTGGAGACGTTCGTTGAGGTTCATTCAACTCCATCAAAGTTCCATCAGGAATTTATCTACTGTCGTTTTACCAAACGAAGCTAAAAAAACAGCGAAGACCTTTTTCATAGAAGCCAAATCTTAAGTATAGGGTAAGCACGATGGGCAGGACGTACGGAGGCAGGCGCAAATCAAGGCGGCCTAAAAAGACGAGTGAAACAAGTCCGTTGATGAGATCGTCAGGGAACTGCGGCAGAACATTTCTCCTGCCAGCAACTATCGAGAACGCTCGTTGAGTATTCACGGGCTTGTATGCGCCAAATGTGGTAGAGAGTTCAACAATAAAAATAGACACTTGCTGACTGTGCATCATAAAGACGGGAACCACTGGAACAATCCCCCTGACGGCTCTAACTGGGAAAACCTGTGCGTGTACTGCCACGAGGATGAACACAGCAGGGACCTGCTTGGCGACTATTTGAGTGGAGAAGAGGGGGACGGAACCTAGTCCTGGATACTCTATGGGAGGTTGTAATGGAAGAAGCAAAATCACAAATTAGTAGAGACATTAGTCGGTCCTTTCGAAAGCATCTGAACGAGGACGTGATGTTTATGTGCCTTTACATGGGTAAAACCGATGGCGGAATTGTAACCAATGAGCGCCCTTTCAGCGGCAAAGAAACTGTAGACCTGCTAAGCTTTATTATCGAAGGAGCCGAGGACTTTATGGTGCCAGCGATAATGTATTCCTTGTTCAACGTGTACGGTCCAATCAAAGTATTCGATATTGTTAAGGACTATTCAAGAGGATTTGACATGAAGGGTCCTTTTAAAGTTGATCCCGGGCCAGGTAGCGGCGTGCCTCCGGTACCAGATAACTAATGCGGCTATTAAATCAAAAAAGACCCTTTACCTTGCTCCGTGTGGTAGCGCCCCAAGGAAGCCTGAGTGAAGATTTACCACAGAGGCACATATTTAGTGTAAATCCGAAATCCGAATATCGAAATCCGAAACAAATTCGAATTACCAAAATCCAAATGACCGAAACAACAGACATATATTTTTGATTGGTTACGTTTTGAACATTTGAAAATTTGCATTTGGTATTTGTTTCGTGCTTCGGATTTCGGATTTCGAATTTTAGTGCGAAGCACTATTTTGTGTCTCTGTGGTTAGCAAATAAAAGTGCATATCGAAATCTAGAATCCACAGTATGCGGAGCTAAAGGCATAGGCGTAAATGAAAATGCACGTTGATAAATCCATCTGCCCGATTTGCGGGAAGCCGAATGATTGCCTGCTTGCCAAGGAGAGTCGTCAATCGGACGAAGAGTGTTGGTGCCGTTCTGAACATTTCCCTGAAGATTTTTTGAAGCTCGTGCCATCAGACAAAAAGGGACAGGCCTGTATATGCCGCAACTGCCTAGCCCGTGAAACCTCTGGACGAGACACACCGTAAAGGGATATAAGGAACGGGACATAGGAAAAACTTTAACTCATCAGGACGTTAAAGGGGGCACTGCAATGGACAAGGAAGACCTCAAAAGGCTTGCTGAAAACCCTGAGTTCATCCAGAGCATTTACAATTACTGTGATCGATGGTGTGAACGCTGTCCTTTCACCGCGCGTTGCTTGAATTTCGCCATGGACAGTGAAGAGCTTGTAGATCAGGAGGGTCACGACATCAACAACGAAGCCTTCTGGCAAAAGCTAACTGAAACATTCCAGATGACCCTCGAGCTTCTGCATGAAGCAGCAGAAAAAGAAGGAATTGATCTCGAGTCTATCGATGCCAAGGAATTTGAAGAACAAGACAGTTTTAACAAGGAGTTGGCCAAGAACCACCACTGCTCCCGCGCGGCCAAACTGTATAGTGAGATGGTGGATGATTGGTTCGATTCGGCGAAAGACATCTTTGGGTACGAGGACGATGAGCCGGACCTTGCGGTGTCAGTAGATAGAGGGGATGTTGACCCTGCTGAAGAAATGTCCGATTTCGGTGAAGCGGTGGAAGTGGTCCGCTGGTATCAACACCTTATTTATGTCAAACTCATGAGGGCAATCCGTGGGGAGTTGGATGAAAGGCTAGAGGTTCTTGATGAATTTCCTAAAGACTCGGATGGCTCGGCCAAAGTTGCACTAATCGGTCTAGACCGTTCCATTGCTGCCTGGGGAGAAATCCGCAACCTTTTTCCTCACCGTGATAACGACATCCTCGATACCTTGGTACATCTTGAGCAGCTACGGAGGAACGTGGAAAATGCTTTCCCAGAGGCAAGAGCATTTATCCGACCGGGTTTTGACAAGATTGATTTGAATAGTTAATGAAAAGATAGGAGTCAGAATCCAGGAGAAATAAGACGAGACACGTGAAGATTACCTCTTCTTCATGCTCCACGCCCAGTTTCTGTTGAGCCGGTTTGACCAGTTAAGTCAGTTTTGCTTTCCTCCAATCTGCAATCTTAAATCTAAAATCCTCTCTTTGCCCTGTGCTTTTTCAAATTCGCAATCCGAAATTCGCAATTCGCAATTATTTCTCCATGCTCCATGCTCAGTTCTCCTGACTACTGACTACTTATTTTTATTTGTTTCTGATCAGTTCCTTGCTGTAGAGAAACGCTCCATCCCGCTCGATCCAATCATGGCCCTGCCGTTCCAGAATCCAGCCGCTCTCCTTCTTGCCGCCGAAAGGAAGACGAAGTGGGGTGAAGGTGAAATCAGGGTTGTCATGAACCATGCCGAAGTGTTCCTGGAAAGCTCTCTCCGTCTCCCCGTCGGCTGAACCAAAGAAAGCCAGAAGAAACCCGTATCTGGTCTGAGTCAACTCCTGCACCATGGGCTCATGGTCATCGAAAGGCTTGAGGACAAGGAAAGGACCGAAGAGTTCCAGGTCTGGAATCTGCCCTCCTTCCATTTCGAGAACCAGGGGGAGCACCTTCTCGCCTTCAATGGCGCCCGCAAGCTTACGAGCCCTTGAACACCTATCCAGAGCCCTCTCAAGAATCAATCGGGTACGTTCCACCCGAATGGGCCCAATGTCCGTCTCCGGATCGAGAGGATCTCCAACCCTTAGACTTCCAGTGAACTCCAGAATCTGTTCACGTACCTCTTCGTAGAGATCCCGGTGAATAAGTGCTTTTTTCAGGGTGGTGCAGTATTGGCCACCGTTAATGAATGCCCGGCGCGCAATAAAATGGCTCGCAGCCTGCGCGTCCGCATCCTCAAACACTACAGCTGCAGGCATACCACCCGGCCCGGCAAAAAAAAGCTTGTCAAAACCGCTCTGTTGGCGGCGGTATGCTTCTCCCACCGCCGAGGCCCCGGAAATGAAGAGAACCCTGACCGCCTCATCCTCCACACACCCTCGGCCAAACCCCCTGTTATCTTGACCCATTACCGGTTCAAAAGTCTCAAAAGGTTTGCTTATTGCGCCGATCAGAGCAGCCGTACGAGGTGTTTGCGAGGAGAAACTGAAGCGCAGTCGGTTCCCTGTGAGCAGTGCCGAACCGCCGAGACGAGCCAGCATTACACTGGGAGCGTCGTAGGGGAAAATCGCCGCAACGGTACCGTAAGGTTGACCATTTTCCAACCACTCGATCTCCTTCTCCATCGTCTGCAAATACTCAACCGCCAGTTCCACTTCCACAGAAGTAATTTTGACCGGAAAACCGGCGTCCAGTGCCGCAGCTTCCTGGAGTTCTGAGGTGCGGCCTTCAAGTGCATTTGCAAGGTTCTTAATTTCCTCTAGTCGACTCGTATAATCTACCTCTGACACAGCTATTCTCC
This sequence comes from Syntrophobacteria bacterium, assembly GCA_041560295.1. GTDB lineage: Bacteria > Desulfobacterota > Syntrophobacteria > BM002 > BM002 > BM002. The sequence goes on from JBFFBS010000069.1 coordinate 6,156, forward strand.
TCCTTGGAAGTCCTTCACTGATACAATTTACTCGGATTTTACCAAAAGGCAACCATTTCCATTATGTGGAAACAACTACACCCATGACCGGAAGAAAATGGTACGACTAAAAACCGTTCACTAGCCTGGATAAAGAACCTGCGCTATACTGTTTCACCGTAACGCCGAAGAATCCCACAAGAAAGACCCTGCTATGAGTGCTGCCAAAAAGTTCATACCGGTTTGGAAGGACCAATATACGATTCACTCATATCAGGTTGATAGTAGCAATAATGCGACCTTGGTCGTTTTGTGTCAGCTCATGCAAGAATCGGCCTGGAATCATGCTGAACATCTCGAACTTGGTTTTTCGCATTTGAACAGAAAGAACTTTATTTGGGTCCTCTGCCGACAACTGGTAAAGATGTCTTCTTTTCCCAAATGGGGGGATATGATCCAGGTCCATACGTGGCCGACGGCAAAAGACAAACTCTTTTGTTATCGTGACTTCAGAATCTCAGACAGTGCCGGCTCTGTCATCGCTGAAGCGACCACGAGCTGGTTCGTCATCGATCTCGCTTCCAGAAAACCGCAAAGAACAGATACGTATTTCCACGTAGACCTACCGGAGGATGTTCAGCCGGTGTTCCCAGGCAAGCTACAGAAGCTACACCCTGTGAGTTTAACAGCTAACACAAGATTGGTTCAGGTTACCTACGGGGATCTGGATAGAAATGAACATGTAAACAATGTGAGATACATAGATTGGCTTCTCAACGGACTCCCGCTTGATTATCTGAAAACACATGAGTTGAAAGAGCTGGAAGTCAATTATCTTGCCGAAGCCTCTTATGATGATGAAATTTTGGTTGGTTCCGAAAAGAGAGAAGCATCTCATTTTTTCCACAGCTTGATTCGGAATAGAGATAACACTGAGCTTTGCAGGGCCCGAACAGTATGGGAGAGCAAGAGCAAATGAATAACAGAAATGATATGGGGCAGTGAAAGGAGCTCTATTGAGATGCTTTTCGTATCAGATATATGGAAGACCACCTATCCCGGGGCAGCAGCGGGTATTCTGGTGATGAACAATGTTGCCAACCCTACTCACCACTCTGAGTTCGATGGCCATAAAGAGCAGTTCCAGAAACAACTAAGGACCCGCTTTTCAGGCTACGACAGAGCCGGACTCAAAGCTCTGCCGACCATCCAAGCATATAATGCCTATTACAAGCGCTATAAGAAAAGCTATCACGTCCAACTTCAGCTCGAGTCGGTCGCTTTGAAAGGCAAATCAATTCCCCGGATTGCCGCGCTGGTTGAAGCCATGTTTATGGCTGAGCTTAACAGCCTGCTCTTGACGGCTGGTCACGACCTGGAAACGGTCCAGCAGCCGATACGACTCGAGGTGGCAGAGGGCACAGAATCCTACACCCTGCTCAACGGCAAAGAACAATTGCTCAAGGCTGGTGATATGTTCATGGCCGATGCTGAGGGTGTTATATCCAGCGTCATCTACGGTCCCGATCAACGCACCCGAATCACACCCGAAACTCGGCAAGTCTTCTTTGGAGTGTATGCTGTCCCAGGTGTTGCAAATCAAGCAGTAGAGAACCACCTTAAAAACATTCGAGATAACATCATGCTCTTTGCTCAAGAGGCTGAGGTGGAGTTGCTCCAGGTCTACATCACCGAATGAAAATGGACTCATGATCATATACGACCGAGAAGAAAAAATGACCCTATATGAGTTTGGTATTGAAATTCCTGTCTCTGACAGCAGGGTGAGCAAAACTTTTGAAAAGTTGAAATCTCACAAAATACTGGGAGAAAGGATAAGCGACTGGCACATCAAAAAGGTAGAAGAGAAAATTTCAAGAACAGACCTACTCCGGGTGCATTCGAAAAAATTTGTGGAAACCCTCTATTCTGACCAGCTCGAGGCTCAAATAATCAGGGCCTACGAACTCATCGACAGCAAAGGGCGATACCACCGCTATGATCCTGCTAAAGCGAGTACGCCCCTAACCGAGTTGTATGAACGCATCCTGAAAAAGGTTTCTGGAACCTTGCAGTGCTGCAGGGTGGCTCTGAAAAATGGTTTTTGTTTTTACTTTGGGGGAGGAATGCACCACGCCCAAAAAGACTACGGCAATGGCTTTTGTCTTCTGAATGATATTGTGATCGCCATTCGCAAACTCCAGGCTGAGAAGGTCATCAAGCAGGCGTGGATCATAGATGTTGACGCCCATAAAGGAGATGGCACTGCTGCCCTCACAGAAGGAGACGACTCAGTAACAACCCTCAGCATCCACATGGCAGAAGGCTGGCCTCTCGACGAAGAAAAATATGACAGCGGGGGAAAATTGAATCCCTCTTTTATTCCCAGTGACATAGATATACCCATTGCCGCAGGGGAAGAGCACCTCTATGTAACAAGACTGAAAGAAGGGTTGAGAATACTAGACTCTCAGCCAACTGCTGATATTGCCGTGGTCGTCGCCGGTGCAGATCCCTACGAAAAGGATGAACTCCCTTCGGCAAAACTCCTGCAACTATCCTTGGAGCAGTTGCAAGAGCGAGATCTACTCATTTACGATTTTCTGCAGAACAAGTCCATCCCCACCGCTTATCTCATGGCTGGGGGCTATGGTGAAAGCGCCTGGGAGGTTTACGCACAGTTTTTGGAATGGGCTTTGCTTGATAATTTGGAGTGAACGTGGGAGCAGTTGTTATGTCAACAGAAGCGCAAAAGAAAGATGGCTTTCTCGTTGGTGTCATCTCGGACACGCACGGTCATTTGCGACCTGAGGTGGCTGAAGCCTTCGCAGGCGTAGATCTGATTATTCATGCTGGTGACATTGGCAATCATGAAGTGCTCGACACATTGCGCGCCATAGCCCCTGTACATGCGGTAAGGGGGAACATGGATGGTGGCTGGGCCCATGGTCTTCCTTCTACAGAAGTGGTCGAGATCGGCGAAGTTTTGATTTATGTGCTGCACGACGTCTATTTCCTCAACTTGGATCCGGCCGCAGCCGGCTTTGTCGCTGTCATAAATGGTCATACCCATAGAGCCGCTGTCGAGAAGCGGAAAGGTGTGCTTTTCCTAAACCCGGGCAGTGCTAGCCCTTATAGCTCGTCAGGCACGGTTGCCCTGCTGAGTATCCGGGGAACCTCACTTGAACCGGAAATAGTGAAGCTTTAGTTTGAGATAAACTGGGCAGATACACAGAAGAGTCCTTCTCACTCAAATCCGAAATACGAAATCCGAAGCACAAAACAATTCTGAACTACAGATGTGGGATGTGCGATGTGGGATGTGAGATTTACCTTCGTTTCCTGGAATTTATTACCCCACATCTCATATCTCATATCTCACATCCAGCGTGATTTTCTTGCCCTAGACCTGTAACAAATCTCCCCCAGTGGACGACTATCTGTCAACAGTGGCTTGGAAACCAGACGCCAAAGGGTTACCTTTAACCCGTGGGTGTAACTTGAGGTCAGTTGGTGGCGAGGAGGGGAGCAGTGATGAAAAGAACACTTTTAGCTGTGATAATTGTTACTCTCGCTGCTGTGTGTCCAGCCTGGGGTCAGGATGCCACGCATTTTTTCAATCTTGGCCTGGAGAGTTCCATGGTCAACAAAAAGATTCACTACTTCACCAAGGCACTGGTGCTGAATCCACGGCTGGCCATGGCCTACGACAAAAGGGGGCGACTCTATTACTTCCAAGAAAATTACGACAAAATGATACGCGATTTTTACAAATTTACTGATCTTAGACCCTCGGATCCAGAGGGTTACCGGATGCTCGGCTTAGCCCACCTGAAAACTGGCAATTTAGATGTTGCCATAGTTAAATTCTCCCGTGCTGTAGAGCTAGAGCCCAAGCTAGCCAGTGCATACAGCTATCGGGCAGAGGCCTATCGTCTCAAGGGTTTTCTGGAGAAGGCCGTTCATGACTCCAGCAGGGCCATCGAAATTGGCGGAACCCAGGCAACCGTCGGTAGGGCATATACCGTAAGGTCAAAGGCGTACAGGCAGTTGGGGCAAGAGGAACTGGCTGCTGCAGATTTTGACAAAGCCTACGATCTAGATCCGGAAAACTACGGTTACAAATACTTCAACATCACCAATCATCTGGCATCTTTCACAAATGATTCCAGCTACATCAACCCAGGCGATATGCGGTGGTTGGGACTTATTGGTGTCATAGCAGTGCTGGCTGCGCTCATCTTCAAGTTGGTCTTGCCGACCCCGCGTAAATGATGGTAATTAGTATCCATCCGGAAACTCCTCCCTGTCATTCTGAGCCCTTCGGCAGGCGCAGGATAATCTCCGCGAAGAATCTCTGCGGATCAAGCAACTATGAGATTCTTCGTCGTCTCGCCGCTGGCGGGACCCCTCAGAATGGCACCCATATACGCGGTTTCCGGATGGATGGTAATTATTGCGCAGCTTCTTCTCTTCTCCACCCCTGTGCAATCCCACAGTATTGGAGTGGTGGAACTGGAGGAATATGAGCCCCATACTATCTATTCGCACGAGGATTGGAGCGTGCAATCCTTCTCTGGCAAGACTGGTCACACTCTTGCTGATCACCCTATTCATTCTGACAGCATGCTCAAAAGAGGACGACACTGATCAGATCCGGAAGCTCATCAAGGAAGGTGCGAAGCTGGCTGAGGAACACAGTGCCGCTGGTCTTTTGAAGCTCACTACCGAGGACTTCGTCGCCCAACCAGGGAAGCATGATGGTCGCGAGGTCAGAAGGATCCTCTGGTACGCTTTCAACCATTACGGTAATTTCAAAGTCATGTATCCTGAGCCCAGTGTCGATCTCGAGGCAAGTGGCCGGGAGGCGTCCGCAAAAGTCTATTTCATGATAGTCAAAAAAGAACGATCCATTCCGGAACTCAAGGAACTATACAAGGATCCTCGAGGTTGGCTCGAGGAGGTGGGAGAAACCGCTGACCTTTATCGTCTCAAGCTGGAACTGTTGAAAAATAACGGAGATTGGTTGGTGAGAAGCGTACTCCTCGAACCTTTCAGGGGGGTTGGATTTAGCAGTTAGCACTGAACTGCAGATGTGGGATGTGGGATGTGCGATTCACCATCTGTTCCCGGGGTTTATTATCCCGCATCTCACATCTCATATCTCACATCCAGCTTGAATTTGTTTTGAAAAAGGAAAAGACATTATGGCAGATAATAAAGTCGAGGTTATCAGATGGTCTGATGATACAAGCCCGGATGAGGAGACACTGAAAAAGATCTTAGCAGAGGAAGATTTACACGGTTATCGCTGGTCAAACGGGCCGGGCGATGTGTACAGCGCCCACACACATTCCTTCAACAAAGTGATCTATGTTGTGAGTGGATCAATCACCTTTGGCCTCCCCGACTCTGGTGAGCAGGTGACCTTAAATTATGGTGACCGACTTAATCTACCGGCCGGAGTAGCTCACAATGCCATTGTGGGCTCCGAAGGTGTTGTCTGCCTAGAAGCTCATCGATGATGTGGCTATTTCTTACCCCACTTCCTCACCAAATAATCGTCTCTGCCTGACCCGTATCGATAAATCTTATACCTTAGAGGATTCTTCTTGTAGTAATCCTGGTGATACTCTTCAGCCCTGTAAAAAGGGGTTGCAGGTACAATTTCGGTAACGATCATTTTGCTAAACCTGCCGGTGTTTTTCAGCTCCTTCTTGGAAGCCTCAGCCAGTCGTTTTTGCTCTTTATTATGGTAAAAGATCGCCGTCCGATACTGGGCCCCGGTGTCAGCAAACTGCCCATTCTTCTGGGTGGGGTCAATGTTCATCCAGAAGACATTGAGCAGATCCGTATAGCTTACCCGGGAGGGATCGTATACGATTTCAACGGCTTCCGCATGACCTGTTCTGCCAGCAGAAACTTGCTTGTAGGTGGGATTCTCTTCTGTGCCGCCACAGTAGCCCACCGTGGTGGATATTACCCCGTCAAGCTTGTCAAAGGGCGGCTGCATGCACCAGAAACAGCCACCGGCGAATGTTGCTTTCTCAAGTTTGTTTTCGGAGACACTTGACCGGGTCTCCGCAGCACCTACATAGGTAGTGCTGAGAAAACCCAGTGCCAAGAACCCTAATAAATATATGAAGGTGAGTTTGTGCATGAACAACTTCCTTTCTATCAAAAGTAGTATGTATTGCGGAGTAATTATGCTTCCATTTCAACAATGATAATCACTCATCGCTCCGTCTTCCAGCCCGGCAGAGAGCAGAGCGTTGAGAGGAAGTATCTTTCGCTACGCGCTTACCGCTATGCGCCATGCGTTCCGTCTTATTGGGTATGGCTCCTGACTGATTTGGGCAAAGAAACGGTAAACACCATATGATCTTTTTCTGATGTATAGGAGAGAAGACCTCCCATGTTCTTCAGGAGACGGTAGCAGAGCGGCAGCCCGATGCTCTCGCCACCTTCAGCAAAGGGCATAAAAAGGAGTTCTGGATGCTTGACTGCCGGTTCGGAGGATGGATTCTTGAACTCAATGTAAAGATCTTGCTCACTTTCAAAGGTCCTGATGGATAAAACACCACCATTGTCCATAGCCTCGGCCGCATTGAGAATGAGATTGACAAAAATCTGGGTCAGTATGTCCGGGTCGGTGTAGACGTCAGACAGGTCTGGATTGAGATTCAGTTGGCAACTGAGTCCTCTGATTTCGGTTTCAGGTGAGAGCAAGCCCACAGAGTCAGAGATAATGCTGTTGACAGAACATTCCTTAGGGTGGATTTCTACCGGGTGTAAATAGTTCCGTATCCTTGACAGTATTTTCTCCAAGCGTTGGGACTGCTGCAGGATAACGTCACACTCGGACATATCCGGAAACTTTTTTTGAAGGCGTCGGGCAAAACCGCCCAAGGAGACGAGTGGATTGCGAATTTCATGGGCTACTTCAGCAGCAATGGCGCCCAAAGTATTGAGCTTTTCTCTTTGGACAATGGCTTTTTGCAGTTGCTTTCGTTCGGTAACATCAAAGAAAACTCCGCTCACGTATTCAATCTCGCCGTCCTTACCGCATACTATCTGCCCCCTTTCCTGTATCCAGAGAATCTCTCCGCCTTTTGTTTCAATTCTGTATTCCCTCACATAGGACTTGTTCGTTTTTAATGCTTGAATAAAAGCCTTCTTGGCAGTTTCGAGATCTCTTCCTATTATGACCTCAGACCACTTCTTTTCCCGAGAGTTGAACTCTTCCATGCTGTAGCCTGTAAGCGACCTTATTTTTTCATCCATAAAGTCCACAGACCAGTCCTTGTATCCCCGGTAGACAATGCTGGGAATGCTATTTATGAGATGCCGGTACCTCGTTTCGCTTTCCCGAAGTTCTTGCTCAATCCTTTTGCGATCTTCTATCTCTCGCTTAAGCTGCTCGTTTGTCTGCAACAGTTCGGCAGTACGCTCCTGCACCCGTAACTCCAGTTCGGCGTGAGCTTTCTGCAGCGCCTCTTCCGCCCGCTTGCGGTCGGTAATGTCTGTGAGGACCCCCAGGCTGCCCGTTAACTGTCCATTTGCATCGTAAAAGCCCTTGGGAGATATCAGAGTGTAGACCCTTTGACCGTCTTTTGCTTCCCAATCGATCTCATAACTTCTTGCTTCGCCCCTCTGACGGCTGGCTATCTGGTCTTGCATGAAGTCCTTGTAATCATCATGGACAAATTCCATGATATGACGGCCGAGCACCTCCTCCCGTGAATATCCCAACATCTCGGAAAATCTTTCATTGATAAAGGTAAATACGTAGTTTTGGTCGGCCATTGCCAAACCCTCGTTCATGGTCTCCACAAGGTGACGATAGCGTTCCTCGCTTTCCCGAAGTGTCTCCTCAGCTATCTTACGATTGGTGATGTCGCGAAGCAGACCGTCGTAAGAAACGAGATTGCCCTCCCCATCCCTCGTGGGAACCAGACTGTTACTTACCCATCTAGTCTGGCCATCTTTTCTGATAATTCGATGTTCTATCGGTTTCGGGTCATGTCCCGACAAAGCTTCCGAAGCCTGGGCTCGAACAATATCCTGATCCACTGCGGGTACCATTCGAATCCAGAGGAAGGGATCTGCGTTGAATTCCTCCGAAGTGTAGCCCGTCACGCCCTCACAGGTTGGCCCATGATGAGTTTGCGCAGGATTGCCGTCTACTACCTTCACCGTGAATATGTAATCCGTTATGGCCTCGGTAATTCTCCGATATCTTTTCTCACTCTCACTCAGTGCCCTCTGGGCATACTTACTCTCGCTAAGGTCAAGCGCAGTGAAGAGAACACCCTGGGCAAGGTCTGTGGGGTCCATGGGCGTTGAACGCAAATGGACATCAATAAGTCCACCGTCTTTGCGCTTCCAGCGGGTTTCAATAGCACCTATTCCCCTTTCTCCAATCTCCCGGTATTTCTCCCTGCCTACCCGCTCAAATTCGTCATCACTTTCATACAAAACTCGGGCACTCTTGCCTATTAACTCCTCTCCTGAGTAGCCCAGCATTTCGTTCATATGATCGTTCACCCAGCCCAATACCCTGTTGTGGACCAGACCGATGCCTATGGGTGCAGCTTTGAGAACGCTTTGCATGGAGGCTTCACTTTCCCTCAGCGCTGCCGCTACCCCTTTGCTGTCGGTTTCCAATTGGATGTGACGTTGACGTAGGCTATCCAATTCACCGATGAGTTGTTTCTTGGTCTTTCTTTCGTCTTTCATCTCTGCACCTTACAAGTAAAGAATCAGGGCCCAAAGGACCGGCTCAAGGCTCAAGGTACAGGGCACAAGGAAAAACAAAAAAGAAAACCTATTCTCTCCTTATGCCTTGCGCCTTACGCCTTGTGCCTCAAGCCTCTTCTGCCGGCAAAGCCATTCAACTCTGACCTGGTCTTCAGGACCAAGTTTTAAAGACTAAATAACTAGTATTTCCAAAATGTTAGCGTAACCAGCGTCCGCATCGACTGGGCTGGGCTGGCTTCGCTGTCTACCAATCCGGTAGGATAGGGTACATTACAAGAGGAAGGCACGAGTTTCAAGAGGAAGATTGCCGAAAAAATAGGTATCACCACTCGCCGGCGGGGCTCGATGAGCCAAACTCACTGGTCAGTGAAACAGGTGGGTTAGTCAAGCCTTGACATTCGTTTGATAATCATAAAGGGTACTGATAGCCCGGATATTTCATTACCAGTAGACCTGATCGGCAAACATGAAAATACACATAACAGCTTCCGGCTACGCGCGGATTTTGATTACCCTTCTGCTTTTCGGATGTTTTCTGCAGGGCTGTATGACCTCAGGCAAAGATAAACCTGTCGCTGATTCGGACTCCATTACTACACACCTTGATAAGGTGAAGGAAAACCTCGATCCTCTTAATTTTCAAGCACCGGTGGAGTTTTCGGAATCTACCCAGGAGTATTTCAGCTACTATGGCTTGGAGATTGATGGCGTAGAGCATATCTTCGGGACGTTCAGTGCGAGTGACAAGATTCTGGCTGCTCACATCTTCAAGCCAAAAGAAAGTAAAGGAACCGTGATCTTACTGCATGGTTATGGTGATCACACAGGGGTCTGGAAACATGTAATCAATGCAATGGTTGAGGAGAGATACACAGTTGCCGTATATGACCACCCGGGGCATGGTCTTTCGAGCGGAGCTCGGGCATCAATTAATGACTTTTCTGAATATGTCTCTGTGTTGGAGGACTTCCTGCGGATTGCTCGTGTGCATCTTCCTGGACCCTATCACCTCGTGGCACACAGCATGGGTGGCGCGGTAACGCTCGATTACCTCTTGACTGAGGAGCAACCGGGTGTGGAAAAAGTCATCCTCATTGCACCGTTAGTGCATTCCTCCTACTGGCATCTTTCTCGGTTCGGACACTCCCTGGGGAAGCA
>JBFFBS010000070.1:0-15999 GCA_041560295.1 Syntrophobacteria bacterium
CCACGGGGGGTTATTTCATCATCCGGGCCGTATCTGTTCGACCAGATCACTTCTCCTTCCGCCAGGATGGCCTCGTTTTTCGAAAACTGAATGGTCATGCTGGCCACGTCATAGAGACGCAGCGGGTCTTTGCAGCGAACGAATGCTTGCTGGGTGCTGATGTGTTTGGTTTCTCCCCTCATGGCCCCGTCTGCTGTAAGCACGACCACGGGATATTTTGCGTCTACTTTTGCATAATGGCGCCCTTTTTTTATCTTAAATGTATGCAAAATAATACCTCCATGGATTAAGGGTTGCGGTATTAGTTGGGGTAGTAGCCTTCATAGAGTGGCTCTGTCTCTACAAAAAGTTACCTTCATGCGCCGGCTGGCAAAGCGTAAGTCAATTTTCGGGCAATGATAATTGCAAACCACATACCAGTGGGTTTTGTCTTGGTTATACCGAAAAGTAAAGAATCCAGATTCAAGGGACCCCGGCGATTTTAGATTTTAGAATGCAGATTAGGGTGTCAGGTGTCAGGGAAGAAAAACAAAAAATCTGAAACCTCCTTTTTCAGCACTTAAGAAATACTTGACAAAATTACTGTACTCTAATAGAGTTTTTACTCTCGCTTGACCGTAAAGGATGAACTATGCGTTTGGGAGCTGCATATCTAGCGCAATTTGCAGACGGACGTTTCTTTTTCTTTTTTATGGGCGTCCGCCCGGTCTCCTGTCGCATAGCGTTGAGCCCCGGGTGGACCGAAACCGGTCGCCTCGGGGTGGAATACCGCTTTAGAACCATTTGAGCTCAAGCCCCGGGGCGGGTAACCCCGGGGCTTTTCTTTTTTACATTCACAATTGTGAGGAGTTTTTGCCATGATTATCGTCTTGAAAAAGGGAGTGAGCAAAGAAGAAGAAGAGCACGTCCGCTCCATTCTGAGGGAGGAAGGTTGCCTCATCCGTGAGATGAGCACTGGTGACGAAACCGTAATCGGCGCGGTGGGTAAAGTGAGTCGCGACATACGGGTTTTTGAACAGCTGAGCGGAGTGGCCAAAGTAATGCCAGTATCTCGGCCATACAAATTGGTCAGCCGGGAGATGCATCCCGAGGATACTGTGGTCCAAATTGGTGATGTGGAGCTGGGCGGTCCCCGCATTGTGGTCATAGCTGGTCCCTGTGCCGTAGAAAATCGGGAGCAGGCCATGACTATTGCCAGGGAAGTGAAAAGTGCAGGTGCTGTGTTATTTCGCGGCGGTGCCTTTAAACCGCGCACTTCACCTTACTCTTTCCAGGGACTGGGAGAGGAAGGCTTGAAGATTCTCGCCCAGATCCGAGAAGAAACAGGATTACGGATTGCCACTGAGATGACCTCTCCCAACCAGGTAGACCTAATGATGAAGTACGTGGACGTGGTCCAGATCGGCGCCCGCAACATGCAAAACTTCGAATTGCTTCGCAGTGCTGGCCGCATTGGCAAGCCCGTGTTGCTCAAACGGGGCCTCTCAGCCACCATGGAGGAATGGCTGATGTCAGCCGAATACATACTCTCCGAGGGGAACGAGCAGGTTATTCTCTGTGAACGTGGTATTCGTACCTTTGAGCATTACACCCGAAATACCCTGGACCTCTCCGCCATCCCTATAATCAAGAACCTCACTCACTTGCCGGTGGTCATCGATCCCAGCCACGCCACTGGACTCAGGGAAAAGGTAAGTCCGATGGCTCGAGCCGCCATCGCCGCTGGAGCAGACGGTCTTATGATCGAGGTGCATCACGACCCGTCTAAGGCGCTCTCCGACGGGCCCCAGAGCCTCTACCCGGAACAGTTTAAGCAGCTTATGAGAGACCTTTATGTAATCGCTCCGGTGGTTGGCAAGCAACTTGACTTCGGCTATCTGGACAAAGCCACCGCTGCCCCGATTTTGCCCTCGTCCAGAATTGGGAGCCAGAGACGTGCTGTTTTTGCCGGGGAGATGCAAGCTTTCGCCCACAAAGCGGCACTGCAGTTCTTTGGTAGCGGCATCAACATCGATTCAGCATCCTCGTTTCGCGCCGTTTTCAAAGAGGTGAAGGAGGGCAATAGTGACTTCGGTGTGATTCCTCTGGAAAATTCTTTAACCGGTAGTATTCATGAAAACTACGATCTGCTCCTGGAGTATGACGTTAGGATCGTTGGAGAAATAACCCTGCGTATCGTCCATGCCCTCATTGGCCCTCCTGAGACTAAGTTTGAGGACATTAAACGGGTCATCTCTCATCCCCAGGCCCTTGAACAGTGTCGCGATTTCCTGGAGAACCAGCAGGGCTGGGAATTGGTCGCGGCCAGGGACACGGCCACAGCGGTGCGCCGGGTTAAAGAAGAAGGAAACCTTGGCGATGTTGCCATCGCAGCAAGAGAAGCGGCAGATCTCTTCGAGCTTAGCATACTTAAAGAAGCCATTGAGACCAACGCCCGAAATTATACGCGTTTCGTTGTCATAGCAGCCGATAAAGTGAATAACGGCTCCAGTAAGAAATCCTCCCTGGTGTACGCCACCAGTAATAAACCGGGCGCCTTGTTCGATACCTTGAAGATCTTTGCCGAAAACGGGCTCAACCTGGTCAAACTGGAATCCAGGCCCATTCATGGCAAACCGTGGGAGTACATGTTCTACGTTGATTTGGAGGCAGACGTGGAATCTGACGAACTTAGTGGAGTGATGGATCAGCTTTCAGAACATACCGAGTTTCTCAAAATACTGGGATGCTACTAAAGGCTGCTGGCAAGCGACCAAACTACGAGACACTAGAGTAGAGAGTGCGGAATTCAGAACGAGGAACTAACAGATAAATCCGAAATTCGAATATCGAAATTCGAAACAAATCCGAATTTCCAAAATCCAAATGACCCAAACACTAGACAAGTCTCTTAAAGTAGTTCCGTTTTGAACATTTGAGCATTAAGATTTTGAATTTGTTTCGTGCTTCGGATTTAGGATTTCGAATTTGATACTAAGCGTTCCACGTGCCTAGTGCTTAGTGCATAGTGTCTAGTCGTTCTCCTGCTGCCTGCTTGTCCCACCTGTCCCGCGCGGAGTCGCGGGGAGCGTAGTCTCAGGGCTACCAACTGCCTCCTGCTCGCTTGTCTCCAAGTCCTCTCCCAGAGTCTTTAGAATGATCTCCGGCCCTTCCCCGAACTCCCTTTCCCATTTCCTGATGTGACCCTGGTCCGCGAAGCTGTAGTAGCGGTTTCGGCCAATAATCAGATGATCAAGCACCTGAATGGACATGATCTTACCAGCCAGAAAGAGATCTCTCGTAATGGCGAAATCCTGGGTTGAGGGGCTCGGATCTCCCGAAGGATGATTGTGGGCAAACACCATAGCTGCGGCGTGATGCTCGAGACCGCTTTTGATGACTTCACGCGGATAGATCGCACTTGAGGTGAGACTGCCCTCAAACAGGGTCTCCACCTGAATCACCTCATTGCGGCCGTTGAGGAAGATGACTTTGAAGACTTCTTTTTTTAAATCACGCAGAGAGTGCAGGAGGTACTCGTAGACCTCCTTGGAGGAAGAGATGAACTCACGGCCCTTCAGCCGTTCCTGCAGGAATTTACGCGCGACCTCGTGCACCAGCTTCAAGCCGAGAGCATTTTTCGGCCCAATGCCTGGAACTTGCTGGAGTTGAGCCATGGAGGCCTCCAGCACCCCAGCGAGGCCATCGAAGCACCGGAGTGCTTCACGTGCAATCTGTTTACAGTCCCGCCTGGGAGTTGCCAGAGTCAAGAGGAGTTCGACAATCTCCTCATCCGTTAGCTTTTCCAGACCGTGTTCAAGGAACTTCTGCCGAAGCCTCTCACGGTGGCCAGCAACACGGTTGCGCCAGTCACTCGCATCCATTTTGGTGCCCCCTTGTTAGCTTTCAGCTATCAGCTGTCAGCCTTCAGCTTGTACTAAGAACTAAACATTAGGAACTAGGAACCAAAAGGATTTTTCTCGGTTACTTGTCCCAGTGCCTAGTGCCTACTCCCTAGTGCCTAGTTTTATTGTTCCATGCGCCTTGCGCTTCGCGCTCTGCGCTCTGCGCTTTACATCCCCACTCCCCCCACCGAAGTTTGGCAGTCAGGACATCGACCCTTCTTAATGGCATAGTGCCCGGTAGCAAAGCCAAAACGATCTATGAGCACTCCCCCACAATTATGGCAGAGAGTTTTCTCCCCTTGATCGCCGGGTACGTTGCCTGTGTACACATAATGTAAGCCCACCTGCAACCCAATCTCCCGAGCCCGCTTCAGGGTGGCCACCGGAGTGCTCGAAGTATTCCTGAGCATGTAGGTTGGGTGAAAGCGGCTCACGTGCCAGGGGGTCTCTGGTCCCAGTTCAGCAATAAACTGGGCGATCTCCGCAAGTTCTTGGTCGCTGTCGTTGACGCTGGGGATAACCAAGGTTGTAACCTCCAGCCACACCCCCATACTCTTGAGTTTTTTCAGAGATTCCAAAACAGGTTCAAGCTTGGCACCGCACTGTTCTTTGTAAAAATCATTGCTGAATGCCTTGAGATCCACATTGGCAGCGTCCAGGTAGGGTTGGATGCTATCCAACGCTTCCGGGGTCATATAGCCGTTGGTTACAAAGATATTTTTCATGTCGGCAGCGTGCGCCAGCTTGGCCGTCTGGTAGGCATATTCAAAGAAGATGGTTGGTTCAGTATAGGTATAGGAAATCGATTGACAGCGACTCTGGCGGGCAGAGAGTATGACTTGCTCAGGTGGAAAGTGCTCACCCATGATGCGTTTAACCTCTCTCGGCATCTGGGAAATGTCAGCATTCTGGCAAAAAAGACAGCGAAAATTGCAGCCCACAGTCGCTATGGAGTAGGTCCGGCTTCCGGGGTGAAAGTGGAACAGTGGTTTTTTCTCCACCGGATCCACATGCCTGGCGATTGCGCGAGCGTAAACCAGACTCTGCAACCGCCCGCTTTGATTTTCACGTACGCCGCAGATTCCCCGCTTTTGGTCTTTGATCGTACAGCGGTGCGCACAGAGATGGCACTGAACTCGCTGTTCTTCCAACTGCTCATATAGCATTGACTCTCTCATATTCAAATTCCCTAGTGCGGAGGGACAAAAAAAGGATCACAAAAGGCATAGGGCATGGGGAAAAACTGCTGGCAGCGGGCAGCATTCTGGATTTGGTAATGGGTGCTTTAAATTCCGAAATACTATACTCTATGCCCTATGCTCCATGCCATTTTTCCGTCATGGGCGCAGAATAGCTTCGGGTGGGTGTTTCTCTTTCCACACAGGCGGTGGCGAAAATACCTTGAGGCTGCCCTGAGACAGTTGGCCACGTTTCTTGTGCAGCGGCGTCTTGAGGTGATCTTTGCAGGTGATAAATTGGTAGCTTATGTCCACTTTCATCACAATAAAGGCACCCAAGGGATTTTGCTGGAAGAAGGGATGATGCTCCACAGAACGCGTAATTTTCCCTAAGATCGGTGGGAAAAACAGGGCCGTACCCCACTGAATAGAAATAGGCCCCATAATATTCTTAATCATTTCTTTCAGTTCCCAGACGCTGAAAAAACGAGCCTGGCAATAGATGTTGTCCTCTAGCAATCCCCTGAGGCGACGATGCATGGCCATCAACGCATATTTATTGAGCACTCCCAGTACCACGCGGCGGTTCGTAACTCTAAAGGCCTCCGCCAGAGCTTTCTCCGGATCTTCGGCGAACTCCAAGGTGTTAATCAGGGTGGCGAGATCAAACTCATTGTCCTCGAAGGGAAGATGTTCGGCCCACCCGAGGTGAAGGTCCGCACCTCCTCGCAGTCGACTTCGTGCCTGCTCCAGCATGTACGGACTCGCATCCAGGCCGGTCACCTGGAGTCCCAACTCTCTAAACCATTCGAGATGAATACCCGTGCCGGATCCAATGTCCAGAAGTCTTTCCCCAGGACGCGGTTCCAAATAGCGCTTGATGAGTGCCCGCTCCAGTTTAAGCACCCGCGCACCACCCGGCCTCTGGTACCATTCGTCATAGTGCTGGGCGCACTTATGATCAAACCCGCACTTCAAGGTAATCCCTCCGTGCTCGCATAGCGCAAAGCGCTAAGTGCAGAGCGCAGGATGAGAGACCATTTATATCAGTGATTCTGTCAGTCAATTGGACACTTTTCGAACGGCCAATCCGAATATCTCAATAATTATTCAGAGCTTACGCCATGCGCTTCGCGCTATGCGCTTTGCGCCTTATATATCCTCCCTCAACACGGCACCTTTGGCACCTGAAGTCACGAGTTTGCTGTAACGATAGAGATAGCCTTCCTTGATCCTAGGCTCGGGGGGCTGCCAGCGCTGCCGCCGTTCTTCTAGTTCCTCATCAGAAACTTTCAGCGTCAAGCGCTTGGCGGGGATATCGATTGCAACCCGATCCCCTTCCTCCACCAGGCCGATGGCGCCGCCATCAGCTGCCTCTGGAGAAATGTGGCCGATTGCTGCCCCCTTGGTGCCGCCACTGAAGCGGCCATCTGTAATCAGGGCCACCTCCTTGTCTAACCCCATGCCCGCAATGGCGGAAGTTGGGGTCAACATCTCTCGCATACCAGGTCCACCTTTGGGACCTTCGTAGCGAACCACCACCACATCGCCCTTACGGATCTGCTGGTTCATGATTGCATCCACCGCGGCTTCTTCGGAGTCAAATACCCGGGCGGTTCCTTCATTTACCGCCATTTCCGGGGCCACTGCCGACTGTTTCACCACCGCCCCCTCTGGCGCCAAGTTGCCGAACAAGATAGCAATTCCTCCCTCATCGTGGTAGGCATCTCCCAGAGTGCGGATCACTTGGGGATCCCTCACTTGTATCCCCTGGAGATTTTTGCCCACTGTGTTGCCGGTAACACTTAGAGGACTTCCGTTGATCAAGTCGGCCTCTGCCAACCTGGCCATAACAGCGTGAACCCCCCCAGCGGCATCGAGATCTTCCAACCGGTGCGGACCAGCCGGGCTCAGACTGCACAGGTGGGGAATGCGGGCGCTCACCTGATTGAACAGATCAAGGTTAAGATCTATTCGAGCCTCCTTGGCGATGGCCGGAACATGCAGTACCGTGTTGGTAGAGCAGCCCAGGGCCATATCTATGGCGATGGCGTTTTCAAAGGCTTCTTGGGTAGCAATCTGGCGCGGCGTTATGTTGCCAGCGATCAATTCCATAATCTGCATACCAGCCTTCTTGGCCAATCGGTAACGGGCTGCCGCCACCGCCGGAATGGTACCATTGCCCGGGAGGCCGAGGCCCAGCGCCTCAGTGAGACAATTCATGGAATTGGCAGTGAACATACCGGCGCACGAACCACATCCGGGGCAAGCGCAATCTTCAATCTCAGTCAACTGTTCCTCGGTCATCTTCTCTGATTTTACTGCGCCTACACCCTCGAAAACAGTAATCAAATCTATGGCTTTATTAGCCAGTCTGCCGGCAAGCATGGGGCCACCACTCACAACCAGCGCAGGAATGTTGAGCCTGAGCAAAGCCATCAGCATCCCCGGCACCACTTTGTCGCAGTTGGGGATGGCCACAAGGGCATCAAAGGGATGAGCCCGGGCCATTATCTCCACCGAGTCGGCAATGAGCTCACGGCTGCAAAGTGAGTATTTCATGCCCTCGTGATTCATGGCAATGCCATCACAAACACCAATGGTGTTGAACTCGATGGGTGTACCGCCAGCCATCCGGACGCCAGCCTTCACAGCCTCAGCTATGCGATCCAGATGAATATGGCCGGGAATAATCTCATTAGCTGAGTTTGCGATTCCCACCATTGGCCGGGCGATCTCTTCATCAGTGAAACCCATGGACTTGAACAATGACCGGTGAGGAGCCTTCTCTACTCCTTTTTTCATTATATCGCTACGCATGGTATTCCCCTCTTGAGGTAAGATGTGATTACTATATTGGGCAGTCTAAATGGGCGGCAGGCAGTCACTCCGTGGTCTTTTCGGCACTTAGTAACTCTAGAATAAAACCTACTGATTATCAAGGATAAAAATAACACTTGACAGTGTTCATTGTTAACTATAGCTTACCTGCAAAAGGCAACTAACCTCTTCATTCTCACGATCAGGAAGGGCAAAATGGATGATTATAAGCCCGTCTATCCCATTGGCATCGTCGCGGAGTTATTAAAAATCCACCCCCGAACCCTAAGAATTTACGAACGCGAGGGTTTGATTAAGCCAGCGCGCCGCAGCGGCAAACGATTCTTTTCCAACAATGACTTGAAGTGGCTCAGGTGCTTGCGCAAGCTTATCCACGAGGACGGCCTCAATATTGCCGGCATCAAAAAACTCTTGACCCTTGCCACCTGCTGGGAAATTCGTCAATGTGACCAAGAGGAGCGCCAGAACTGTCCGGCGATACTTGACTTTCCTGTTCCATGCTGGGAGTTAAAGCCCAAATCCTGCCTGAGCAAAGAGCTCGAGTGTCCCAACTGTGAGGTTTACTTGAAAAAAAAGCAGCAACTCATGCTTGACAACTGCCGTGAGCACACGCCCTCCTAAAAAACCCTGGTGGCTTCGCTTCGGTTGAGCAGTGAAAAAAATTGGAATCAGCAATAGATGTGGTACACTGGTTGGAGAAATGTGACCGGCAAGAAGTTTTTCTCCTTCACTTGACGCAGCCTCTCGGAATTTTTATAATCCGAGCAGCTGCGGGAACCGATCAAGAAAAAACCTAAAGCTCAGAGAACATGTTCCATTAGAACTCGTGAAAGGTTGAGTGATAGTGCCAGTTATCACTCAACCTTTGCACTCTCTCACTGAAGCAATGCACCTCCAAAAATTGTAGACTTTCGGTTGGAGCTATCATGTACACTGTGGGCATCGACATTGGTTCTGTGAGCATCAATTGTGTAGTCGTTGACAAGGATGGGGGTCTTACCTACGAAGCTCCTTACCAACGCCATTTTGGCAGATTCGTGCCTGAAACCCTCAAGACACTCCAGTCAATATACGAACGCTTTGGCGAAGATCGCATACAGAGTGTCTCCTTCACTGGCAATCACGCCAAGATCATTGCTTCCCGACTTGAGGCACTTTACGAGTATGAATCCATCACCCAGGTGCTGGGTGTACTGTATCTGGTTCCTGACGCCTCTGCCATTATTACCATGGGAGGCCAGGATGCAGCCTTGTATCTGCTCACTCACAAAAACGGGCAATGGTACCTCAAGTCTTTCGCCATGAACGGGCCCTGTGCCGCTGGGACCGGCTCCTTTATTGACCAACAGGCAGAAAGGCTCTCTTCATTTCTCTACGACGAGAATGTCTCATTTTGTCAAGAACACATCTCTGAGATTCTGGCCAACTTCATCGCTCGGGGCAGGGAAAGCACCGGTGCTGCCCCGGTGGCCTGTCGCTGCACCGTCTTTACCAAGTCAGACATGATTCACCTGCAGAACAAAGGTGAGCCACTGGGGAACATCATCGCCGGCCTCCATCAGGGCAACGCTGCCAACTACATTAGCACCATTGTTGCAAGCCAAGAGGTGCAGGACCCGGTAGTTTTCATTGGCGGTGTCGCCAACAACGACCTTCAGGTGGAGGCCTTTCGCCGCTACTTCCCACAGTTGACTGTACCCCCGCACCACACCTCCCTGGGGGCACTCGGAGCAGCACTGTTCGCTCGTAGCCAAGAACAACAGGGCAAGCCCGATCTTACTGCCCTCAAAACCATGGTGGATGAAGGGGCCAGTGATTTTCCCAAGGCCCCACCCCTCCGTCTCCATAAAACCACCTTCACTGACAACGTAGTTATTCCGAAACGAAAGGTGTCACCCAGTGCCAAGCTTCATGTTTTCCTGGGGGTTGACATCGGCTCCACTACTACCAAAACCGTCCTCATGGATGCGAACCAGAACATTATCCACAAGCAGTACGTTCAAACCCAAGGGAAACCCATCGAGGTAGCCCAGAAACTCCTGGAAGGGATACGTGAGGAATTTGGCGACGGTCTCGAGTTTCTTGGAACCGCTACTACGGGATCGGGCCGACATGTGGTGGGAGATTTTATCAAGGCTGATCTTATTATCGACGAGATTACAACCCATGCCCGGGCAGCGGTTCACTGGGACCAGGATGTGGACACGGTTTTTGAGATAGGCGGCCAGGACTCCAAATACATCTGGATTGAGCAGGGCAATCCCATGGACTTCGATATGAACAAGGTGTGTGCCGCCGGAACCGGAAGTTTCCTCCATGAGCTGGCCAACAAACTTAGTATCAACATCGTCAGAGAGTTCCAGGACATTGCCCTGTCTTCAGACAGCCCGATCAATTTGGCCGAACGTTGCACCGTGTTCATGGAATCTGACTTGGTCTCTTATGCTCAAAAAGGCGCCCGTTTGCAGGATCTGATTGCCGGACTTTGCTATGCCATCGTCCACAACTATCTCAACCGCGTAGTGGAAAAGCGGAGGATCGGCAAGAGAGTCATGTTTCTCGGTGGACCTTCGCTGAACAAGGGAATTGTTGCCGCCTTTGAGAATGTTCTTGACCAAGAAATAATCATGCCAGAGCATCGAGAGGTTCTCGGAGCCCACGGCGCTGCTTTAAGCATCATGGAAAAGAGAGCGAACTCGGAATTTGTCAGGTCGGACTTCCCCGGCTTAGATACTCTGATTCAAGCGAAAATCTCCAATAAAGAAAAGATCTGTCGCGCTGATAAGAAATGCTACAACGAGTGCAAACTAAAAATATACGACTTTGGTGGTCGCAAGAGTATCTGGGGAGGAGACTGCGGCCGTTATGAAATGAGGGGAGATAGGAAGGAGAAGGAAGAGGACTGGTTCAAGAAACGCGAACTCCTCTTTCTGGATTACCTCAAAGGCAATTACGTGGACCTGGCAGAACTCCGCTCGCAGGGCTTAGCAGCCAACCAAGTCCAGGAGTCTTTTGACGGCAAGCCTATTATAGGTATCCCCCGGGCCCTGCACATGTTGCAGCATAGCATTCTCTGGTCCCATTTTTTGACAAAGCTGGGCTTTGCCGTTGTTCTTTCTCCCAAGACCGATCAGGATATTTCCGTGGCCGGCATTGAGTCCATGACTTCGGAGACTTGCTACCCCATTAAGGTGTTCCAAGGACACGTCAAGACCCTCATGGGACAGACCCGCTACCTTTTCCTTCCTACCACCATTAACCTGACTACACCTCAATCCGAGGAAGCAGGCTTCCTCTGTCCGCTTGTGCAAGGAAGTCAGTATATGGCTAGTGCGGCCTTGAATATCTCTCCTGCCAGCCTCATTTCTCCAACCGTTTATCTGAAAGAGCCGGTGGAGCGAATCGTCCTGGATCTTCACCGTAGCCTCGGGGAGAGGTTTGGCTTGAGCCAACGTCAAATTGATCGCGCCTATCGCGAAGCTCTGGAAGTTCAAACGACCTTCCAGCACGATCTGGTCCAGCAGGGTCGCACCTTTCTGCAATCATTGCACCCGAACGATCTTTGGGTCGCAGTGAGTGGTCGCCCTTACAATCTTTACGATGAAAGGTTGAGCCTTCGATTGGGGCAGAATTTGGCCAAGCTCGGTATTAAGGCCATTCCCCATGATTTTCTAGACACTGAGAGTGTCGATTTAAGTGATTTTCCCAATATGTTCTGGGGCCTGGGAGCTCAAATTCTCCGCACGGCCAAATTGGCAAAAGCACATTCCGGCTGTTATGGTATACACCTCACCAATTTCAGTTGTGGCGCCGATTCCTTCATCGAACACTTCTATCGTCACATCATGGGAGAAAAGCCCTATCTTATTCTGGAGCTGGACGAACATAGTGCGGTGGCAGGAGTGATAACCAGGTTGGAAGCATTCAAGAACGTAATCCAGAATGAGCACAACCAAACCCTGAGCAACTGGCAGGAAATGAAATGCCGCGCCTCTTAAAAAATCTCTCCGTTGTTCCTCAAAGGACGCTATGCGCTCTGCGCCAAGCGCTATGCAGCAAACGAAGCGAGCTATGCCCGCATTTGAATCACTGAAAGCGAAGGTTGGCAGATTCAGTCTGGCCAACAAAAAACTGCTCATTCCGGAAATGGGTCGGACTGTGAGTCATCTCGTTGGTGCCACCATGAGAAGCTTCGGTGTCGATGCCCAGGTTATGGAGACCTATAAGGGGTTGCAACTTGGTAAACAGTACACGTCGGGCAAAGAGTGCTTTCCTTGCCAAGTTACTCTCGGAGATGTTCTTTACCATCTAGAGCGCGAAAAAGAAAAACTGGGAGAGGCTTTTAAAGCTGAGAACTACCTCTATTTCATGGCGGAATCCGGCGGCCCATGCCGATTCGGCATGTACAACAAGTTGCACCGCATCGTCATGGATTCAATGGATGGCTTTAGCAAGACCCGCATCACCTCCATCACCGCTGAAGATTCCTATTCACTCGGAGGATTAATGGCACAAGAGGTGCGAACACACTTCCGGAGAACTGCATACGTGGGCCTTGTCATCGGCGACGTTCTCGATCGGATGCTTTGGCGCACTCGCCCCTATGAACAAGAGGCAGGATCAGCAGAGGACTATCTTGAAAAGGCCCTTTCCGCCATGTGCCAAGAAATGGAAACCCACGGTCGCAACAAGAGATTCCACCGCATCTTGAGCACTCTGGAGCAGGTAGTCAAGAAAGCCAGAAATCTCATAGATCCGAGCATCCCCCCCAAACCGCTCATCGGCATGGTCGGCGAAATTTACTTGCGCAGCCACCGGCAATCAAACCAGGATCTTATCAAACTTCTGGAGAGCCACGGCGGGGAGGTGGTCAATGCCAGCATTGCCGAGTGGATAAACTACGTCTCTTATGAAAATATGATCAAGGCAAAAAGAGAGGTCATTTTTGCCCTCAAGAAACACGATCTCAAGAGTCTTCGACTCTCTTTTCGAGAGTGGCTGAAAAACCGCACTGAACTAGCCTACCAATATTTCCGCATGGATCAGATTTACCGCAGGGTGAGAAAACACCTCCCTATCCACAAAGATCACAGGATCAGTACTTTAGAAAGGCAGCTTGACAATGATCGCCTTTTTTCCTTCAAAATTGGCACTGAAGCGGGCATTAGCATTGGCGGCGCCCTGGAATACTGCCTGCATGGTTATGATGGAGTCGTCAATGTATTTCCTTTTACCTGTATGCCCAGTACCATGTGTTCAGCCATTCTGAAACCTATCCTGGACCGCATGAATATCCCTTACATTGATGCCTCTTATGACGGCACCTACCAGCCCAACCTCGAGGCAATCATCCGCACCTTTATGTATCAGGCCACGCAACATCAGCAAAATCGCCTAGCGCAAAGCGCATAGCGCCAAGCGCAGAGCGTATGGCGTCTTAGAAGTGCTAGGGTATTGAACGCTGTGCGCCATGCGCTCTGCGCTTTGCGCAATTCTCTTGCATTCCCCCCACCCCTGGTTTATCTTATCCTCCACTTCAACCCTTTACCGATCCGTGCAGGGTAAAAGTAAATTATGTTAAGGAGGTGGGCACCGAAAAAGTATGGGCCGACAAATGCTAATCAATGCCGAGGAGCCGGAGGAATATCGCCTGGCCATTGTCTCGGGCAAGAAGCTAGAAGAGTTCTACATTGAGACTACCACCCGCGAAAACACGCGGGGCAATATTTACAAAGGTGTGGTGGTCAATATTCAGCCTAGCCTCCAGGCCGCCTTCGTTGACTTCGGTACCGAAAAAAACGGCTTTCTGCAGCTGCCTGAGATTCACCCTGAATACTACCACAAGGAACCACCCGAAGAAGGAAAGCGTGTTCGCATTCAAGAGGCCCTGCGGCCTGGGCAGGAACTCATGGTTCAAGTGGTAAAAGAGGCAACTCCTACCAAGGGTGCTTTCCTGACCACCTATGTCTCTTTGCCGGGCCGCTACCTTGTTCTGATGCCTGGGAGCAAGCACGGCGGCATTTCCCGGCAAATCGAAGACGAACGGCAGCGGCAGCGGTTGCGCCAGATCATCTCCCAACTGTCCGTGCCCGATGGCATCCATCTCATCGTTCGTACTGCGGGCGAGAATAGAACGAAACGTGACCTGTCTCGCGATTTTCGCTATCTGCTCCGGTTGTGGAAGAATATCAAGGCCACTGCCCAAGAAACTGAGGCACCAACCTTGCTCTACCAGGAAAGAGACCTCACAATCCGTGCTATCAGGGATTATTTCACTGCCAACGTCAAAAAAATCCGGGTTGATAACAAAGAGGTTTACAAGCGGGTCAAGGATTTTATGGCTGTGGTCTCACCCCGGCATCGCTGGTTGGTCAAGCTCTACAAAGAGAAGAGACCCATTTTCGCCGAGTATGAACTCGAAAACCAGATTGAGACCATCTATAGCAACAGGGTTTACTTGAAATCAGGAGGATTCCTGGTAATCGATACTACTGAGGCTCTGGTGGCCGTGGATGTGAACTCGGGCAGGTCCAGCCGCGAGAAGAAACTTGAGGAAACCGCCTTCAAAACCAACATGGAGGCAGCGGTGGAAGTTCCGCGACAACTGCGCCTCCGAGATCTAGGAGGGTTGGTAGTCATTGATTTCATTGACATGAAGGATCGCAAGCGTATTCGTCAGGTGGAAAAAACTCTGCGGGAGGAATTTAAGAAAGACAGGGCCAAAACAGAAATGGGGCGAATTAGCAAGTTCGGCCTGATGGAGGTCTCGCGGCAAAGGCTGCGTCCTTCTGTGCACTCCAGTTCGTATGTGTCTTGCCTCCGCTGCAGCGGAACCGGCGTGGTTCGATCTACTGAAGCCACCGCTCTGACCTATCTGAGGAAAATTTGGTTGGAACTCAGCCGCGGCAAAGCCAATCAGGTACACGGCTCCTTTTCCAAGGAGGTAGCCGACTATCTCTTGAACAAGAAACGAGCCGAACTTCTAAAACTGGAAAACCGATACGCTGCAAACATTCAAATTGAGGGACGCCAAGACATCACACCCGGTGAAGGTCAGCTGAAATTTTCCCAAATTGAGGCAGGGGATTAGAAAAAGTAAGGAATCCGGGTCCGGAGGGAAGTTCAATGGTCTTCTCCCCTTGCGGTAGGCGGGACTCATCTGGAGTAACGGAGTCCAGGAAATCCCAATTTCCAAGCACTAAATCTCAGGGTTTCAGGTGTCGGGTGTCAGGTGTCAGGAAAAAAAAACAGAGAAGCTGAAACCTGAACACTGAAACCTGACCCCCGCAAGGCGTGATCCTAACCTGGCCAGGTGGACCAGGTTTTCTGTGACCCAATAACCTTAAACAATAACCATTCTCTTCACCGCGGCCACCACCTCTTCAGGGTCATCCACGAGCTGGAACAGGTCCAGATCCTCCGGCGATATTTTTCCTGTCTCCAACAATCGATCGTGTATCCAATTTACCAAACCTGTCCAATAATCATTGCCTACCAGAATTACCGGAAATGGCTTGATGCGGTCTGTCTGAATGAGGGTGAGCGCCTCGAACAGTTCATCCAGGGTTCCGAAACCTCCGGGGAGCACCACATAGGCTTGAGCATATTTTACAAACATTACCTTGCGGATGAAGAAGTATCTGAAGTCCAATACCACATTGGCATAAGAATTTGGCTGCTGCTCCATGGGAAGCTGGATGTTTAATCCTACAGACTGAGCGCCCCCTTCGGCCGCCCCCCGGTTGGCTGCCTCCATCAAGCCTGGACCACCACCGGTAATCACGTGAAATCCATCTTCTGCAAAAAGACGGGCAATGGTTCTAGCTTTCTCGTATAAAGGATCATCGGGCCCAACTCGGGAAGAACCAAAAATGGATACAGCCGGATAGATCTCTGCCATGGTCTCAAAGCCATCGACAAATTCGGAAATAATCCGAAAAAGCCGCCAGCTTTCTTTCACGGTAAAATCATCGATGGGATACGACCGTTCAGTCATCTCTTTCTCCCTTTCCGAGTGGATAATAGAGAATGTCTCTGTGGCCATGGGATGTGCAAAAAGGTGAAGCCATTATAGTACCGATTCAATCTTCGTGCCA
>JBFFBS010000071.1:0-15772 GCA_041560295.1 Syntrophobacteria bacterium
ATAGGAGCGATCTGAGCCCAGCCTGGCAGTAATGCATAAAGCATCCGGGTTAGCTGATGAGGACACTGGAGGCAAAAAAAAACCGCCTGGGTGGGGCCACACCCGGACGGTCAAGAGAAAGGAGAAAAAGAGTTGAAGAGTCAAGAAGGCAGGGTACTGATTTTCGTGTTGTCCTTACCATCCTTACTCATTTCATTAAACATAGCAAATTTCTTGCCACTTCTACGTATCAGCAGAATATTTCTATCACTTTGAAATAACAAAGATTTTAGGAATTACTTTTCTTACGGCCTTAGGTGAAAAGATCAAATCCGGACATAATCCGGACATAATCCGGACATAATCCGGACTACTTGAGCACATATCGAGTACTCCTTCCCTTGCCAACACGTACAACGATATCCAAATCTACCATTTGCATGAGATCTCGACGGGCTTGACGATCAGAGATGTGGTTGATTTGGATGTAGTAATCGTTGGTTATATAGCTGTTTTTCTTCATGAAATTGATTGCCTTGACCTGCCGTTGGTTGAGTCCTAAATAGGGAAGCAATTCACCATCTCCTGCCAAGTCCAAGGCAGTTTGGGTTTGATCAGAGGTTTCTTTGGTGATGCCCGGCAGTCGTTGCTGGAACAGCTCCTCGGGTAAGTCCTGGGGACGGACATCATCACCGTCGCAGAGGATCATCGCACGTTCGATGACGTTTTCCAGCTCTCGTACGTTCCCTACCCAATCATACTGGTACAGGTATTTAAGTGCTTCGTGGCTGACTCTTTTGACTGGAATCCTATTTGCTTCGGCAGCCTTTTCCAGAAAGTGGTGAACCAGAAGTGGTATATCATCTCTTCGATCTCTCAGCGGCGGCACTTTAATGTGGACTACTTTCAGACGATAATAGAGGTCCTCTCTAAAACGCCCCAGCTCCACCTCCCGGTCGAGCTCCCGGTTGGAGGCGGTAACCAATCGGGCATCCACCTGCAAGGTCTTGGTGCCACCCACCCGCTCAAATTTCATCTCTTGCAATACCCGAAGCAATTTTACCTGCAGAGCAGGAGACATATCGCCCACTTCATCAAGAAAAAGAGTTCCGCCGTGTGCTAACTCAAACCGCCCTTTTCGTTGCGTCACAGCACCGGTAAATGCCCCCCGCTCGTGACCGAAGAGCTCGCTCTCCAGCAACGTTTCCGACAACGCCGAACAGTTCACCGAAATAAAGGGCTTATCGCGCCTAGGACTGTTGAAGTGAATTGCTCTGGCAATGAGTTCTTTGCCTGTACCTGACTCTCCAGTTATCAAAACCGAGGCTCGAGTTTGGGCTACCTTTTCTATAATTTCATAGACCTGGCGCATGATTTTACTCTTACCTACAATGTTGCCGAACTGGAAGCGCTCCTGCAGCTCCCGGCTGAGCAACCGATTCTCCTGCTTGAGCCGGTGCATCTCTATGGCTTTTCGAATGGTAAGTATCAGCTCTTCGTTCTTAAAAGGCTTGGTGATGTAGTCAAAAGCGCCCCGCTTCATAGCCTCCACAGCTTTTTCAACGGTGGCGTATGCTGTCATTATTATGACCGGCGGGTCGGGTTGCCGACTCCGTAATTGGGCGAGGAATTCCATCCCATCCGGACCAGGCATTCTCATGTCAGTTATCACCAGATCCAGATCGTGGCTCATGGTAATTTCGAGCGCCTCGGTGGTGTTGTCAGAAGTAATAACCTCATATCCGGCGTCGACGAGGAGAGCCTCTAAGACCACGAGGTAGTTCTTCTCATCATCTACGATAAGAATGGTTTCCATGATTCTCTTCCGCTGTGCTAAGCAATTAAAATGTGTGGAAATAGAATCGGTGGGCAAAACCCACTCGGTAATCGTTATTCGGTCGTTTGGACAGATAGGTGTTTTTTCCTAATAACCAACAACGTATAACTTACAACGAAACTTTCTGCCCGCTTACCTGCCTGTTCCGCTCGTGGGAGCGGGGAGCCTGTCGAAGGGCTGCCTGCTGCCTCGTATATATGTGCTTAGCTCACAACCGGGTTCACGGGCAGGGAAATGATAATAGCTGTTCCCCTGTCTTCCACCTGCGCTCGTTCTTTCTTTGGTGGACTTTCAATCTGAACTGTACCACCATGGCTTTCAATTATGTTCCGGACTATGGGAAGTCCCAGCCCGGTACCCGTTTCGCGAGTGGTAAAAAAGGGGTCAAAGATATTTGCTAATGCTTCTTGAGAAATTCCAGCACCCGTATCAGAGATGATAACTTCGAGGCTATTCTCCTGGGTGTCTTGGTAACGCGTTACTACCTTAATTGTCCCCCCATCATCCAGAGCTTCCATGGCATTTACGAAAATGTTCAAGAAGGCTCGATAGAGCAAGTCGCCATCCGCAAAGACAGGTGTGCCATTCTCGGCAAAACGCTTTTCAACGGTAATATCTCGCCTTTCGAGTTCAACTTCCAGGAACTCAAGATTTTTCTCCAGCACTTTATCCACCTGGCACTCTGACAAATGTGGCGTGGTTGGACGAGCAAAATCCAAGAAATCCGTGACAATTGAGTTCAGACGGGTCGTCTCCTCCATGATGATTTTACCGAGCTGCTTCTTTGGATCACCTTCCTCAGTTTTCTGATGCAGAAGCTGGGCGGTGGAGCCTATAATCCCTAGGGGATTCCTGATCTCATGACTGACGCCGGCAACCATCTCTCCCAAGACAGCCAATCTCTCAGCCTGATGAAGCTGCTCCTCCAAGCGCCTGCGCTCCTCACTTCTTTTGGCGATGATTCCCTCTGCCCTCTTCACAATGAGACGTAAAACGAAAAAAAGAAGGCTCATTACCACCAGCTGGCTCAAAATAATGTTATTCTGAAAACGGGTAATGACCGCATAGTCCTCGGAAATATCCTGGGTAATCTCGAACACCCCAAGGATAGGGTCTTGCTCTCTTGACAGGTGTCGCTCCATACGCAGGGGGATATAGGTTTTGAGCTGCCTCTGCTTTGCCACCCCTCCAAGCTCAAAACCGAGAAAGCTCCCCCGTGAAACGAGCCGCGAGGAAGATTTCCCTTCACGTGCCAAGTTGAAATCTCTGCCGCCAAGTCCGGAAAGTCCCACCAGGGAACGATCCGTGCTATAGCTGATTACCCCTTTGAGATTATAGACGTCAACCCTGTCCACCTTGAATCCGTGAATGGTGTTGCGGACCACCTTGTCCAGTAGTTCATATTGTTGAGGAATACTGAGCGTAATCCGACCATGCTTCAGCACAATCGGTAGGACGAACTGGCTGAAGACCTGATGGTTCAAATTGATGGCAACCAAGAGGGCATACTGCTCACTTTGTCTAAAGAGTTCGTTCTTGGCCCGCTGTGAGATGAATACGGCCAGTATCAAGGTGGGAATGAGAATCACCACAAGGCTGGTCAGAGTAAAATACTTCACCAACCGAAATGGTTTGATACTTTCTTTTGCCTCAGCCCTCATCTGCATGAAATATGACCCTTGCTCTTTTCCACATTATACAACATTTGCTAGAACACAACCCATGGCTAGCCCGGATTTTCATGAATTGCTGTAGCGAGACCACGAAACTGGGAACCCGCTTGCGGGACTGAGCGGCTTGTCTCGCCGAAGTTTTAACGTAGGCGGAAGCGCAGCGAGCGCGAATAAGATGGGCGTGCCACCGGGCAACCGCAGGATGGTGGTTTCCGTACCTGAACGGTACGTCGCAGGAACCGGCACCCGAGGACGCCAGGAAGGACGGCCATATCCGTGGTCGCAGCAAGTGATTCATGGAATATCCGGGCTAGAAACTCAAGCGCACCGAAAGTGCCATCCGATCTTTTCCGGGCTCTAACCCCAGAGTAAGCCGATACGTTTGCTTGAGCTCCCTGCGGAATTTCCTTTCCTGCTTCTGATTCTCCTCGCGTGCCGCTTGGGCCGCACTGCGGATACCACCTGTATACCACCCCAACTCAAAAAAAACGAGAATCCCGCCGAGAACAGGACTATCGTTTTGAAAAGCTATTACTGCTCCGGCGATAAAGAGAGCGTTAAGCAGGAATGACGAACCAGCCTGGCCTGGTCGACCCGCGTAGAGATGCCCTGAACCTGGTAGAACCGCGGACAACGTTCCTGCCACCGCAGGGGACTTCGTACCTGTTTCAGGTCTCTGCTCCAACGCCTGGCGCAGTGATTGTGCCCGAGGATAATGGGTGCTCTCTGGCTGCAGCAGCTCAAGGGTGGTAATTGCTTCCTCATATTTGCCGCTGTCGATCTGAAG
This sequence comes from Syntrophobacteria bacterium, assembly GCA_041560295.1. Classification (GTDB taxonomy): domain Bacteria; phylum Desulfobacterota; class Syntrophobacteria; order BM002; family BM002; genus BM002. Next base: position 4,277 of record JBFFBS010000071.1, read on the forward strand.
CCACGCCAAGCGGACGTATACGGCATCAATCTCCGCATAGTCAGGGTAGCGCTCGATAAATTGTTTCGCCCAGTAAATGGCCTCCGGGTAACGTCCCTGTTCCTCTCGGATCGCCACCATCTCTAACAGAGCTTCGCGCCCAGCAGATTCCCCGGCTCGACGATTGTGGAGCCTGATTAAGTGACCAAAAGCCTTCTGAAACTTTCCCTCCCGCCGATAGCAGCGGCCAATTTGGAGTTCAGCCTCCGGGACACGAGGGTCAGCGGGAAACAAAAAGAGAAACCGCTGGTACTCACTCAGAGCCCTGTAGAAATCTTGCTCCTGATAGAGGTGATCGGCAAAATCCCACAAGAGGTCCGCCCGCTCTGCCGCCGCAACTGGCTGGGCCATAAACGACAGATAGAGTAACAAAATCCAGCACCAACTGAATCGACCTAGTAGTTGGGCGTCAACCATTTTTGCATCCGCTTCAGTTCTTTGGAGGACTCTTCATCTTCAGCTGCCTGTTCCAGGGCTGCCTGCAACTTCTTCCGCGTCTGTTCGCTATTATCCCTCCGGTTCACATACTCTTTGTCCAAATCGCGGGCCTTGAAGTAGGCCTTGGCCGCGTCCGCATAACGTTTTTGGTGGAAACGGGCCACGGCCACGTTGTATTGAGCTTTGCTGTACTGCGGGTTTAGTTTGACGGCCTGGAGAAACTCTTTTTCTGCCTGTTCCGGGCGGTTCTGCTTAAGATAAACCACGCCAAGGTTGTTATGGGGAGTCGGGAAAGAATTATCAATGTCGATGGCCTTTAGAAAGTGAATCTCCGCCTCAGGCAAATTCCCTGCTTTAAGGTAGTAGTAGCCCAGCGCATTCCAGTAGGCAGCTTTGTGGGGATACAATTTTACCAGCTTCTTGTAGCGCTGGATACCATCTGTTAAGGACCGCTCAGCGCCCCTCGCCAATAACTGCCCCGCAACGAAGGAACTCAGCAAAATCAGGATGGTAAAAAGGCAGCATAGCGCAGAGCGCAGAGCGCAGAGCGAGACATTATTTCTCAATTCGCATCTTTCCTGTATCATTTTCCATCTGCAAGTGGAGCGTTTGTGGTCTTTATCCCTGAGTTACAGTCATAAACTCGTACGGTGAAATCCGAAATGCACCTGCTGCCTGCTGCACGCTGCCAGTTGCCTACTGGCCCTCACGCTCTGCGCTCTGCGCTTTGCGCTTAGCTGCTTTTACCCGTTGGCGCCAGTAATTCAAGCGCTCTCCCACGGTTGCCTCAAACCCTCGATTTGTTGGCTCATAAAACCGTATGTTTTGTAAATCCTCAGGCAGATAGCTCATTGGAACGTGGGCCTCGGAATAATCATGCGGATAACGGTAACCACGACCGTAACCTAATTGACGCATCAGTCCAGTTGGCGCATTGCGCAGTGGCAGTGGAACTGGCAAATCCCCCTTGTCTTTAGCCTCCTGCTTCGCCTTGCCGTAAGCCTTATAGAGGGAGTTGCTCTTGGGTGAGGTTGCCAAATAGACTGCTGCTTGGGCCAGGGCCAAATCTCCTTCAGGCCGTCCCAGAAAATGAAAGGCCTGTTGGGCCGCAACCGTAAGCATAAGCGCTCGTGGATCGGCCAAACCCACATCCTCCGAAGCAAAGCGCACCATTCTGCGAGCTATATAGAGAGGGTCTTCTCCGGCCTCGAGCATTCTGGCAAGCCAATACAGAGCCGCATCAGGATCGCTTCCTCGTAAACTCTTGTGCAGGGCAGAAATCAGGTTGTAGTGTTCCTCACCATCCTTGTCATAGATGAAAGGTTTTTTTTGGACGGCATCAACCACTGTCTGAAGGTTCACGTGACGCCGCCCACTCGGGTTCGGCGCTGTGGTCATTACAGCGACTTCCAGGCCGTTGAGGGCCAAACGTGCATCTCCTCTGGCCGCTCGGATTAGATACGCCAGTGCATCTTCATCAATGTCCGCGTTCAGTCTGCCCACTCCTCGTTCCTTGTCCTCAAGAGCGCTCTTGAGAATCACCTCCAGGTCATCCTCACTCAGCGGTTCCAACACCACCACCGGCGCCCGCGACAGCAAGGGCGAAATGACCTCGAAGGAGGGATTCTCTGTGGTTGCTCCAATGAAGGTGATGGTGCCGCTTTCCACGTGAGGAAGGAGTAAATCCTGCTGGGCCTTGTTGAAGCGATGGATCTCATCCACAAACAGAATGGTACGCTTTCGGCGCATGCTTTGCTGCTGTCTGGCTTCATCAACAGCAGCCCGCACATCCTTAACGCCGGCGGTCACCGCCGAGAGGTTTATGAAGTGCGTCTCCGTATGTTGCGCAATCAACCGTGCCAGGGTGGTTTTGCCACATCCTGGAGGACCCCAGAAAATCAGCGATTGCAGTCGGCCGTGCCTGAGCAGCCGCCCGATCAGCTTTTCAGGAGCCATCACCTGCTGCTGACCCACAAACTCGTCCACAGTGCTGGGACGCATGCGTTCCGCCAACGGTGCTTCTGCCTGCCAACCGACTGATCTAAAAAAATCCTCTTGTTTCAATTGACCACCTTGGAAGCAGTCAGCGACGAGCTGTCAGCAGAATAAGGTTTTGTTCTCATTGAACGCTGAGAGCCGATGGCTGACAGCTTGATTATCACTAGTGATTTCAAGGGATTTGAGCGAAACCTTACCCCATGCAATCTGGTTTGTCAATGCAGGTGACTTCCCCAGATTCACCATCTCCATAACCTAGTTGGCGGCCGTCTGGAAACCCAAACTTCCTCACCCCCATGGTGATGAAGGGAGGGTGAATTAATGGAGAACTATGCGGAGCATGACGGGGAGGGAATTGCTGGTTTCAGGGGATGTTTTGCTTTGAGAGAAGGAGGATTTATTGGCTTTCTAGATGTCCACTGTTGGTTTCTCACCACTTGTCGTTATGACAAACGACTTACAACCCCAGATAGGCCTTCTTTACCTTCTCATCGGCAAGGAGTTTTTCCGCCGAATCTGTAAGTGTTATCCGGCCGGTTTCCATTACATAACCCCGGTGGGCCACTTTGAGGGCCAGGTTTGCATTCTGCTCCACCAGGAAAATGGTGGTGTTGTTTTCAGTGTTTACCTTCTTTATGATTTCGAAAATCTGTTTGACTATAAGAGGTGCAAGTCCCAGGGAGGGCTCATCCATCAGCAGGAGCATCGGCCTGGCCATCAGTGCCCGAGAAATGGCGAGCATCTGCTGTTCACCCCCACTGAGTGTGCCGCCGGCCTGATGGCGTCTTTCTGCTAGAATCGGAAAAAGCTCGAATATGTACTCCATATCCTGCTTTATCTTGTCTTTGTCAGCGCGCAAAAAGGCTCCCATGTCCAGATTTTCCATCACGGTTAAGTATGGAAAAATCCGCCTGCCTTCGGGGACCTGAGAGATCCCCAGGGAGACAATTTGGTTGGGACTTAAATCATGTATCGGTTTACCCATGAACAGTACGTCGCCGGATCTCGGTGGTACGATTCCACAAATGGACATCAGCGTGGTGGTTTTACCTGCTCCGTTCGCACCTATCAGGGTAATTATCTCTCCCTCCGAGATCTCCATACTGACATCCCTCAAGGCCTGAATGCCGCCGTAGAAAGTTTGTAGATTCTTGAGCTCAAGCATCAATCTCTTCCCCGAGATACGCTTTTATCACAGCGGGGCTGCATTTTATCTCTTCAGGTGTACCCTGAGCGATTTTCCTGCCGTAATCCACCACAAAGATGCGGTCGGACAGGCTCATAACCAGCTTCATGTCATGTTCGATCAGCAGGATGGAAATCTTCTCATTGTCGCGGATCCATATGATCAGGTCGTCAAGCTCCTTGGTTTCCTGGAGGTTCATACCAGCTGCCGGCTCATCAAGCAGGAGCAGAAACGGCTCAGTGGCCATGGCCCTGGCGATTTCAAGGCGCCGCTGAGCCCCGTACGGAAGATTCATGGCGAACTCATTGACGAAGTCGGCAAGGCCGACCTTTTCGAGGATGGCGTAACTGTCTCTCACCACTTCCTTTTCTTCTCTGGCCGTTGATGAACCCCGGAAAATCGCACCCGATATGCCTGCTGACATTCGGCAGTGACGACCGATCATAACATTTTCCAGGACCGTCATATTGGGGAACAAGCGGATATTCTGAAATGTCCGAGCCAGGCCCCGCTCAGTTACCTGGTTGGGCTTCAACCCGTTTAAACTTTTTTGCTTGGTGCCGGGGGGTGCAGCCAGCATGTCGCCTTCAGTCGGAGAATAAATTCCGGTTATACAGTTGAAAAAGGTTGTTTTTCCGGCACCATTGGGCCCGATAAGGGCGACAATTTCCCCTTCCGCAACATCCAGATCCAACCGATCCAGCGCCCGCAGACCCCCAAAGTCCATGCTCAGACCTTTTACTTCCAGTATTGGTGCCATTGACCTACAGATTCTCTTCTTGGTTGTTTTGTAAACCCGCAAACTTGTAAGTTCGCCGGACATCGCTGACAATTCCGCCGGGTCGAAAGACCATCATGAGCACCAGCATGCCCCCGAAAACCAGCATCCGGTATTCGGAAAACACCCTGAGGTATTCCGGCAATAGGATCAGGACAAACGCTCCCAAAATAACCCCGACGATGGATCCCATCCCACCCAGCACTACAATACAAAGGATGATAATCGATTCCCAAATGGTGAAACTTGCCGGATTGATAAAGGTGGTCTTGGCTGCAAAGATGACACCTGCCATTCCCGCCCAGGTTGCGCCCAGGGCGAATGCGGTCAGCTTGGTCTTTCTTCTGTCAATTCCCATGGCCTCACAGGCAACCTCATCCTCCCGCAAAGCGATCCAGGCCCTGCCGATTCTGGAATTCTGTAACCGTTCGACAACAAAGATGGTAAACAGTACGAGCAGGATCATGAGGTAATAGAGATATATGGTTGCATTTTGTAGAGATAGCTGAAGGCCGAAAAGCGAGGGGCGCGGAATATTTGCAATGCCGCTGGGCCCGAAAGAAAATTCATTCCAGTTTTCCAGAATGAGCCTAATGATTTCACCAAAGCCGAGGGTTACGATAGCCAAGTAGTCCCCCCGCAAACGCAGCACAGGGAATCCCAGAATTATTCCGAAAAACGCTCCCATACCAGCACCGATGGGAAGCACCATCCAGAAGCTCAGGCCAAAATGGTGGTTCAGAAGCGCATAGGAGTAGGCTCCCACCGCATAAAAGGCCACATACCCCAGATCGAGCAGACCGGCAAGCCCAACGACGATGTTCAGTCCCAGACCGAGCATGACATATATGAGGCCGGTTATCATGATATTGGTCTGATACAGGGAGAAGATGAAAGGAAACACCAGCGTAAAAATCGAAAGCACGATAATCGCTGGCAGGTAGATCTTCGGCTCTGTAAGGAGACGCCGGCTGACAGGTATGGCACCAATCTCACCGGCTTGCGCCTTTTTCTTGCCGGTTTCCTGTTTTTTTATGAAGTAACGCCAGACAAAACTGAGAAAGAAACTGCCGAGCCCAACAAACAGCAAATTTAGCCAGCGCCACTCAATCACGTCTTCGACGGTGTTGACCCGGATGACCATAATGGGGAAGGTCAAAAACATGAACCAGAGGGAAACCAGAAAAGACCTTTTTATTTCTTGAAAACTAATCAATGCTCACATCCCAAAAAATCAATAGTGATTCGTTGTCGTGCCTGGATCTCTCGTGACAAGCAAGCAATAACACGTTATCCCTTCATCCTATACTTTTTCCGATTCGGAGCGCCCGAGAATCCCTGCCGGCCGGAATATGAGGATGAAAACCAAAAACAAAAAGGCAAAAACGTCCTCATAGTCACTGGAGACGTAACCGGTAAAAAAGCTTTCTGTCCAGCCAAGAACAAGGCTTCCGAGAACAGCACCTGGTATGCTGCCGATGCCGCCAAGAACGGCGGCGACAAAGGCCTTTATTCCAGCGATAAATCCCACATAAAAATTTATCTGGCCGATGTGCGAGGCAATGAGCACCCCACCCAAAGCGGCAGTTGCCGAACCAACCAGAAAGGTAACGGAGATAACCCGGTCCACATCAATGCCCACCAGCATGGCCATATCCCTGTCCTGGGCGGTGGCCCGCATGGCTTTACCAATTCTGGTGAATTTGATCAAGAAGGTCAGCAGAATCATCACAACTGCCGTAGTGATGATGATAACAACCTCCTGGGAACTGATGATATGAGCATAGGGCTCCCAAAACTCAAGATCCGGAATCAGGCTCGGAAACGGCATAAAATCCGAAGTCTGGGCCAAGAGTACATAATTTTGCAGGAACAGTGACATGCCAATGGCGCTGATAAGAGCTGAGAGGCGCGGAGCTTGGCGCAGGGGTTTATATGCCATTTTTTCAACGGTATAACCATAGGCTGACGAGTAGACTACCGCTGCAGTTGAGGCGATAACCAGGATTGCAACCACATTCCAGCCCAGCATGGTAAGGACACTGGCAATGATCAGAGCGGTAAATGCTCCAATCATGTATATTTCACCATGGGCGAAGTTTATCAGCTCGATAATGCCATAAACCATAGTGTAGCCGAGGGCTATGAGGGCGTAGATGCTCCCGCGGGTCAGCCCTCCGAGTAAAAGCTCAAGGAAATATTCCAGGTCAAACAACTGAGGCTCCTTGGAATGATTCTAGGTTACTTTTTAATTTTTGTTTCCAGAGATGGCGGGGCTGCAAAAAAGGGGGCAGGCTAACAAGCCTGCCCCCTGAATAATCTGCTTGAGTGTTACCCTCACTTAAAGAATTCCAGCTCTCGGCCCGGGTCGGGGGCTTTCTAGGTAGGCCTGATTGGTGTATTGCACCTCGCAGATAAACGGATCCAGGTTGCAGGAGAAAACAGTGAACAGAAGCTCTTCTCCTTATCGTGCCTGGACCTAGACTAAGATCTGGAGTCCAGCAACCAGCTCAATCTGCTATTTCATCTCAACAAATACGCCGTTTTGTACCCGATACATAGAGAAACCGACACCAACTGCATCTCCTCTTTCGTCAAAACGGATTTTTCCAAGCGGTGTGTCGACAAATTTGGTTCGCAGTGCCTTTTCCACCGCACTGTAGTCTGTTGAACCGGCCTGTTCAACTCCATTGAGAAGAGCCAGCGTAGCGGCATAGGCGTTGAGAAAAAATGCACCAGGATCTTTCCCGTATGCCTTCTTGTGTGCCTCGTTCGCCGCTATCGCCAGAGGATTCTTGGACACATCTTTGGGCCCGGTAGCATAAACTCCCTCGGCATACTTCTGGGCAACTTTGATGAAGGTGTCATCCTTTACGCCGTCATCAGAAATGAAGGCAATTTTCATCCTCTTTTTGCGCATCTGGCTGACAATCTTGGACGCCTCAGGATGGTAACCGCCAAATATGACCGCATCGGCTCTGGAGCGCTTAATCTTCTGAACAACTGCGGAATAATCAACGGCACCCGGGGTAATTCCCTCGTACAACACAACCTTTGCCTTGGGGGATTTCTCTAGAAACCCTTTGGCGAACTCAGCCAACCCTTTGCCATAGTCGCCCTTGTCATGAAGCACGGCTATCTTCTTTACCTTCAGCACATCAAGCGCGAAATCCACTTGAAGCCTGGCCTGGGCATCGTCTGAGGCAATGGTGCGGTAGAAGTTCGGATAATCACCGCTCTGCGTCAAGGCTGGGTTGGTGGCCGAGGGTGACATGGCGATTATCTTGGAATCTTTATAGATACCCAAGGCCGCTTTGGTGGCACCGCTGCAAATGTGACCCAAAACTACGTCAACTTCTTGTGATATCAGTTTGGTCGCCGTGTTGGTGGACACCTCAGGCTTGCAGACGTCGTCTTCTACGAGCAACTCAACCTTTTTGCCAAGGACTCCGCCCTTGGCATTGACGTCCTTAACCACGAGCTCGGCTGCTTTTACGGTTGGGATTCCATAAGAGGCGAGATCGCCACTATGCGGTCCAGCAACACCCAGCTTGATGGTGTCGGCGGCAAGACCAATCCCGGCCACGGTAGCAACCATAAACATGCCGATGACTGAAGCAACAAACAACTTTACAAGAAGATTTTTCATAACAACTGCCTCCTCCAAAAAAGATATAAAAACAACCTCAGCTCCACTTTTGGTGATGGGAGTATAGGTCGAAAAAACCTTGTAGTCAAGCGCGAATGGCCCCGTGTGGGCCAAGTATTCGCCTCTCAAGGGTTCACGGTGGTAACGTAGGTAAAGTTGTCGTTCTTCACCCTGTTGATCACTAACCGTTTGATTGTAGTGCCGTCCTCATTAATCTTGATGGGGCCGGTGACCCCTTTGAAATTTTTGGTACTAGTCAAAGCGGATCGGATCTTGGTCCCCTCAATGGACTTAGCCCGCTTGATTGCCCCAGTGAGAATGAAATAGGCATCCGCTCCTAAGGCGCCGAAAGCATCCGCATCTTTCTTATGTTGCTTCTTGAAGTTGGCAACAAACCTTCGGCCCAAGGTAGTACTGACAGCTTCCAGATTGAAGTGGGCTGTGAGGTACACTCCGTCTACAGCCTTGCCACCAATTTCTATGAGTTTTGGCACGTGGGCTCCGTCGGCCATAAGAAGCGGCATTTTCATCCCCAAATCTCTGACTTGTTTGGCCAGCAGAGCATTTTCAGTGTAATAGTTGGGCATATAGATGATGTCCGGATTTGCCTCTTGCACCTCAGAAAGTTGGCTTCTAAAATCACGATCACCGGTTTGGATATAGGCGGTAACAAGCACCTTGCCTCCCATCTCTCCGAAAGCCTTCAAAAACAGATTGCCCAACCCCACACTGTAATCCGCTTGGGCGATGTCCACAACCACCGCTGCTGTACTGGCACCCATTGCTATTCTAGCCTGTCTGGCCGCCACTTGACTTTGAAAAGAATCATCAAAACAAGCGCGAAACACATATTTCTTGTCCTGGGTAACCAGCAGATTGGTGGCAGAAGGTGAAATCAAGGGAATGGTATTTTTTTCAGCAATGGAACCACCTGCCAGAGCAGTTCCACTTATGGCGCCACCAATGATACCCACCACTTGGTGTTGTTTAATTAACCGCTCCACAGCATGGGCCGCTTCATTCTGTTCACTCTTACTATCCTCTAGGATAAGCTCGACCTCTCGTCCCAAGATCTTGCCCATCATTTGATGGGCCGTTTTTATTCCCAGCCACTGCGTTTGGCCGAAAGCCGAAACATTGCCGGTCATGGGTAAAAACACGCCTATTTTGATGGGTTCTTCAGCCGCAGCCGTGAAACACTGCAGGCAGATTGCGACCACAAAGAAAGCAACCACATATATTCTCGTCCTGTTTCTGCTTATCTTACTGTTTGGCAGGGAGACGGTATTGTCCAAAATCCATCCTTCATTAATACATTCGACAAGATGTGCCAATGTCATCTGATAAAAGCAGCGGTTGAGAAGACAAGGTAACCCGAAGCCTGCCCCTGGAGAAGCGAGATAACGCTATCACAAGGCCGGCGATGGTGTCAATCTGTGCAGCGCACAGAGCATGGGGCATAGGGCATAGAGTTTTAGCACGCAGCAGACAGCGGGAAGCTGGCAGTAGGATTCTGGTACAAGGTGCAAGGTACAAGGTAAAGGAAGGGGTCGAGAACAAGAAAGGCATGACGCCTTGTGCCCTGAACCCTGTACCCTGTATCCTGACTACTGGCTAGTGGATTCTTTGATTTCGGAATCTGAGCTGCCAACTTCTGCCAGCTGGTAGCTGTCTGCTGCCCGCTGAACAAAAGTGTTTAGTGCACAGTGCCTCGTTTTTTAGACTCACTTTTCAGTGCTCAGTGCAACAGGGAATTCTACGGTGGGTGGCTTGGCAGCCTGCAGTGTCCCGTTTTGGATTATACCCACAAACAAAGGTCTTCGGCTTGTGCCATCATCCTTGAAGAAGACAGGACCACTCAGCCCTTGGAAAGCAGTGTCAGGTCCCGAAATTGTTCGCAAGTTTTGCAGAAATACTCGCCGCTCCGGACCAGAGCTGTTCAAGACCTCCAGTGCCAGCCGCATCGCATCATAACCGGCTGCGGCAATCCAATCTGGTCTCCGCTTGTACAATTGCTCGAATCTCCTGACAAATCTGGACTTCTTTGGATTTTCTGCTTCAAACAAGATGGACTGGCACACGAGCAACCCCTCGGCTGCCTGGCCAGCCATCTCGTAGAAATCCAAGTCTGCTAACTGATCGGTCCCCAAAACCACGCCACTTAAGTGCTGCCGTTGGCGCTCCAGCAAAAATAGACTGGCAGGTTTCGGAGAGGCTGCAAGAAAAACGGTTTCGGGGCTGGCACTCTTCAGGAATCTTACAGCTTGGGCCGCCCCTGCTTGATCGGAGTTGATTGCCACATTTGCCACCACCTCCAAATCCAGTCTTGTGGCTTCCGCCTCAAATGAAGTGCTGAGTACAGAGCCATAGGCAGAGTTGTCTCTGAGGATCGCGACCCGATCGAGGCCAAGACCCTCTTTTGCATAGGTAGCAAGAAATGCGGCCTGCTCTCTATCCCCATAGAGCAGAGAGAATAGGTTGCGGGTTTCACCCTGTCGGACATATTCAGCGGAAACAGTGGGATTAATAAGCGCAAGACTTGCATCCTGGTAAAGAGGCAGAACAGCGCCAAGGGTCTCAGCGCACAGATAGCCTATCACTGCACTTATTGTTACGTCGGTTGTCAAGCGTTTGGCAGTAGCAACACCCTCTTCGGGGTCACAGGGTGAGTCGTACACCACTACTTCCAGGCTGAGATCGACCGCTCTGCTCTCGGCTTCCCGGCTTGCCATAAGTGCCCCGAACTGCAGCATCTGTCCTTCCTCCATCAAGGGGCCAGTATGAGGTACTACAACTGCAATCTTTGCGGGACCGCTCCAGGTTGGTGGTTCTCTTTTTTCACCACAGCATACGAGCAGAACAACGCACCAGAGGAGAACACCGGTGCGAATCAACAGAGGAACGCGGTGACGCGGTGACGCGGCGATGAGACTCATGTCGCCTTGCGAATAGAACATTTCACCTCTGTCGTTTATCATTCTGCAATCCACAATAAAAAGAACGAGGAGTCAGGAGCCATGAGTCAGGAATCAGGTGTCAGGTTTCAGGTGTCAGCAGTACATGGTAAATTGTTTAAATCGTTGCAGTCGATAAAATCGTAAGATCGCGGCTGAAAGCCGCTCCCACAAAAAAACCTTCTATCATCTGCCTAGTGCTTAGTGCCTACTGTCTGGTTGAAATGGCTGCCTGCTGCAATCTGCCTGCTGCCTGCTCTTTTTAAAATCTGCAATCCGAAATTCACAATTCGCAATTCGCAATTACTTTCTCTTTTTCCTTCCCTTCCTCCCTTCCCTTCCTCGAAACACAATACGCAGGGGTGTCAGATCCAGGGAAAATGCTTTTCTAATTTGATTCGTAAGATAACGCTGGTAGGAGAAGTGGATTGCCGCTGGGTGACTCACGAATAAA
>JBFFBS010000072.1:0-15596 GCA_041560295.1 Syntrophobacteria bacterium
AAGTCGCTTCTCAAACCGATTCACCGCCTGAATAAAAGGTATCTTGAAGTTAAGACCGGCATCCTTGACAGGCTCACCCACGGGCTTACCGAACTGGGTGATTACCACCTGTTCGCCTTCGCGCACCACATAAAATGCGCCCGTGGAAACTATTGCTGCGACTACAATCAGGGCGAGCAGCACCTGCATTGCTCTACTTTTCATTTTGCTTTCCTCGCGCTTTCTGGAGATCAAGCAGGGGAACGAGTCCCTTCTGGTCCTCGTCAATCAGGTAGATTTCACCTACCCTGTTCAGTAGCTGGTTCATGCTCTCTAGATAAAGACGTCTTTTGGTGACATCCTTAGCCTGACGATATTCCTTGAGCACGTCGAGAAATCGATTAGCCTCGCCCTGGGCCTTATTCACCCGTTCCAGGGCGTAGCCTTCAGCCTTTGATATGGTCTGCAAGGCACTACCTTTGGCCTTAGGGATCTCCCGATTATAGGCGGCCTGAGCCTGGTTGATTTTTGACTCTCTTTCCTGTTCAGCCTCGTTCACTTCATTGAAGGCAGCCTCCACCGGCCCAGGCGGAGTCACATTCTGCATTTTGACATTGACCACCTGGATACCGGTGCGATAGGAGTCCAGAACCTTTTGCATTTCCACTTTCACTCCGTCGGCGATCTCGGCACGCCCTACTGTAAGGACAAAGTCGAAAAGTCGGTTGCCAACCACCCTCCGCATGACCGATTCGGACATATCCCGAATGGCACTATCCACATCCTTCACCTGAAAGAGAAAATCCTTTGGATCCCCGATTTTGTACTGTACGGTCCACTGAAGATCGACCACGTTGAGGTCACCACTCAGCATGAGTGACTCCTCTTTAAAGCCACGCTCCGTAAAGCGTGAGCGCACACCCGCCTCTACTGTCCTGTAGCCAAACTCCATCTGGAAATTGCGACCTGTCTTGACTTTGCTCACCGTCTCAATACCGAAAGGCATTTTGAAATGCAGGCCCGGACCGGTTACCCGCACATAGCGACCGAAACGCTGAATCACTCCAGTCTCTTCCGGAGCTACGGTATAGACGCTGGCATAGCCGACGGCAACAATGAGCGCCGCCAAAAGGAGAAGCCACAAAGAGCCGTGAAAGCGAAACTTGCCGCGAAATTGTTCTCGGATCTTTTTCAATACCTCTTCGAAATCCTTTATGCCGCCAGGACCTCGACCTGGCGGTCCTTTCCAGTCCATTGGACTCATTGCATCACCTCATTGGTAAATGTATGCTCTTTGGGTAGTAACAGCTGGCGCTTCATTCAAGAAGCAGGACGAAACCCCAAACTCAATCCTACCCCTGGCTGTCATTACTGATCACTGAGTACAACCTTAATATAGATAGCGCTGGTCAATTCTGCAAGCGCCAACAATCAAAATCACTGCACTTAGCCCGGATGTTTCATGAATCACTTGCTGCGACCGCGGATATAGACGTACTTCCGGGCTAGACTACCTCAGCCGCTCCTCGCCTTGCCTTTTTTCCCTCAAATGCGCCAGCAGATATGCAAGCCCCACAAAAAATACTGCAAAACCGGCCACGGTCACAATGCCACCACCAAGGTGAAAAATCTTCACGACCATGAAGGCAAAGAGAATGGACAAACCCATGCGCATCAAAAACATCGAGCCAGCGTTCATGCCTGTTCAGAGACCTTTCAATCAAGTAGCAGTAAAAGTAATTAGCTTATCATTTTTCCTGGGGTAGAGCAAGATATTACTAAGCACTAAACACTAGGCACTAAGCACTAGGTGACAGGCAAAGCAGAGGGCTGACTTGTAAGATTTTCTTTCTCCAAGCACCAAATCTCGGGGTTTCAGGTGTCAGGGAATTAAAGCGAAGGATCTGAACACTGAATTCAGGATACTGACCTCTAATCTCCATCTCGCCGTTTCTCCGCGTTTCCGCGTCATCTTGTTGTGCCTGGTTCCTAGTGCTTAGTCCATAGTTTCTCCTGTCTTTTGTCCTTTGTCCTTTTTCCTCTTTTTTAAATCCGCAATGCGCAATCCGAAACTGGGAACCCGCCCGAAGGGTGGGAGTCCGAAGGACAAATCCGCAATCTACCCTCTGCTCTCTGCGTTTTATTGCTTTTTATTGGGCTATCGGGTATGGTAAGCGCGCATATTTGGCCCGCTGGACGAGGCCACGTAAATCCAGTTATCAAAGCTATGAAAATGAAAGTTTTGAGGGAGGTTTCTCTATGCTGGAGATTAATGACTTGTGGGTAGACGTCAACGGCAAGCAGGTTCTCAAGGGCGTCAACCTAACCATCCCAAGTGGGGAAACCCACATCCTTTTTGGCAAAAACGGCTCGGGCAAATCTTCACTGCTCATGACCATCATGGGCTTCCGTCGTTACAAAGTCCGGCAAGGACGGCTTTCATTCAAAGGACAGGATATCACCACCATGCCCATCGACGAGAGGGCAAAGATGGGAATTGGCCTGGCCTTCCAGCGGCCACCAAGTATCCGAGGTGTCAAGACCCGCGACGTTTTCAACATTTGCAACAGCAACTCCGTCTCATGCGACGAACTAGCGGACAAGTTCGAATTCTCGGGACTTATGGAGCGGGAACTCAATGTAGGTTTTTCCGGTGGAGAGATGAAGAAATCAGAGTTATTACAGTTGCTCCTTCAGGATCCTGAGTTGGTGATGCTTGACGAACCTGAATCCGGCGTAGACCTGGAAAACCTGGAGATCCTCGGCAAAGCCATCAATAAGCTTCTGCAAAAGTATCTTTGGCGAACTCGGGCCAAATCCGGCCTGGTTATTTCTCATCTGGGTTTTATTCTCAACTATATCGAAGCAGACGCCGGCTACGTGCTGATGGACGGCAGCATTCACTGTCGCGGCAATCCACGCGAACTGTTCAAGGGAATCCAGCGACACGGCTATCAGGAGTGTATCCGATGTCAGAGGTGAGGAGAAACCGCGCTGCACAGGCCAAGGACAAGAAAGCTGCCTTTGGCGCAGATATTGACCTACTTCAATACCAGCTTCCCGCTGACCACCCGGGTGATGCTCTGGACCTGGAAGCTTTGACCCAAGAAGACCGCGACAAAATTTTCCAGTCAGGTATCGACCTCGAGGAGAAGGAACGCGCCGGGACCTTCCTCCAGGCTGACCACCGTATTGTCCATTGTGCCGTTACGCAGCCAGGGCTTGAAGTCCTGCCCATGGCCCAGGCCTTGGAGAATTATTCCTGGCTGCAGGAGTATTACTGGCAGGCCGTGGAGGTGGACGCCGATAAGTATACGGCACAAGCTGAGCTGCATTTTCAAAACGGCTACTTTATCCGAGCTCTGGAGGGGCAGCGGGTTACTACTCCCATTCAGGCCTGTCTCTATATGAAACATGAGAACACGGCGCAAAATGTCCACAACATTATAATCGCCGAAGAAGGATCGGAACTCAACATCATCACCGGCTGTGCCACCGCTCCTCATTTGCAATCAGGTATCCATATAGGTATCTCCGAATTCTATGTCAAACGTGGAGCAAAACTCACCTTCACCATGATCCACGATTGGGCTGAAGAAGTGATGGTTCGGCCCCGGTCTGGCATCGTGGTTGAAGAGGATGGTCTGTTTCTGTCCAATTACGTCTGCTTGAAGCCTGTTCGCTCGCTGCAGATGTATCCGACTACCCGTCTCTCCGGACCTGGTGCCGTGGCACGCTTCCATTCTATTCTGGTGGCTCCGCCTGGGTGTGAACTTGACATCGGCGCCCGAGTGGTGTTGGAAGCCCCCCACACCCGGGCCGAAATAATCTCGCGGACGATTACAACGGGCGGGGTTATCAAAGCCAGAGGACACCTCAAGGGATTGAAGCCGGATGTCAAAGCCCACCTGGAATGCCACGGGCTCATCCTTGCCGAGGAAGGCACCATTCACGCTATCCCAGAGTTGGAAGGGCATAAGGCTGGGGCGGAGATGTCGCACGAGGCGGCAGTGGGTAAGATAGCTGAAGAGGAGATCGAGTACCTGATGGCCCGGGGACTCACGGAAGAAGAAGCCACTGCAACTATTGTCAGAGGCTTTCTGAATGTGCAGATCGAAGGTTTACCGCCTGAGCTTCAGGCAAAAGTGGACCAAGCCATCGAAGAAAGCGAAATGAGTATGCTGTGAAGCAGCTTTCAGCGATCAGCTGTCAGGAAGATAATGCGAGGCGGGAGGTCGGGCCCTTCGGCAAGCTCAGGGTAAACTCGACGAGAGGTCGAGTAGAAAAAGCCAAATGTTTTTTCCACTTCCCATAACTATTTTCTCGTCTCGCCTGCCTCGCCAGTCTCGCTCTTCAATGCGCCATGAGCGCACCTCAACTCACCAGCCTCTTTGTGATAAAATCCAACCATGAGCCATTACCGTATTCTACTTCCTTATTTCCGGCGCAATCTGGGCATCCTTGCCATCGGCGTCAGCTCGCTACTGATAGTCGATCTGTTGCAGCTTTTTATTCCACGCGTCATCAAGCTGGCTGTGGATGATCTCACCCGCTACCAGGCCACCAGCGCCAGATTGCTCTCTTATGCCGGGATGGTTTTGGCCCTGGCCCTGGGCATCGTCGTCTTCCGCTTTGTCTGGAGACGATGCCTGTTTGGCCATTCGCGCCAAGTTGAGGAGGCTTTGCGAAATCGTCTATTCGCCCACTTGCAAACTCTCTCTTTTTCCTATTTCGACCGGGCTAACACCGGTGACCTTATGGCTCATGCCACTAACGACGTTCAGGCGGTACAACTGGCCGCTGGCATGGGGTTGGTAGCCCTTACCGATACCCTCGTCCTGGGGACCGCCGCAATTGGTTTCATGCTCTATATCAATCCCAGCCTGACTCTGATTGCCCTTCTGCCCATGCCCTTCATAGCTCTTTTTGCCCGGACCATCAGTAAGATTTTCTATGAACGCTTCCAGAAGGTGCAGGCCTCGTTCTCTCAACTAACAGAGCGGGCCAGGGAGAATCTTGCCGGAATTCGCACCATCAAGGCCTATACCCAGGAAACCGCAGAAACCAACCGCTTTGATCAAACTGGACGGAATTATGTTGCAGAAAATCTCCGCATGGTAAAAATCAGTGGCTTGTTCTCCCCCATGAGTCTCATATTTACCAACTTGAGCATGGCCCTGGTCCTGGTCATCGGTGGCAAACTTACCATCCTGAACACCATCACCGTTGGAGATTTCGTTGCCTTCAACAGCTATCTTCTCCTCCTCACCTGGCCCATGATGGCCCTTGGTTGGATGATAAATCTGTTCCAGCGGGGCTCGGCTTCCCTGGGGCGAATTCAAAAAATCTTGAACACCACTTCTGAAGCCGCAGAGATAGTGGAGATACCCAAGAAATCCCTTACCCAGGGCGATATTGAAAGCCAAAACCTCACCTTTACGTATCCCGGCTCCGATCTCCCGGCCCTGGAGGATATTCAACTGAGCATCAAACCTGGACAATTGGTGGGAATCGTTGGCCGTACCGGTGCAGGTAAAAGTACTCTGTGCCAGCTATTGCCACGCCTCTACGACACCCCCTCAGGACAACTTTACTTGGAGGGTGAGGATATTCATCGCTGGCCTCTAGATGAACTACGCCGAGCCATCGCCGTGGTACCCCAGGACCCGTTTATCTTTGCTGATAGCGTCCGTGCCAACATCTGTTTTGGAAATCCTGATGCAAGTACTGAGGAGATGATCAAGGCCGCTGAAGCCGCACATTTGCTGGATGAGATCCTCGCCCTGCCTCACCAGTTTGACACCATCCTGGGAGAACGCGGCGTCACCCTTTCAGGGGGCCAAAAACAGCGGCTGACCCTTGCCAGGGCGCTCATATTGTCCACACCGCTGCTCATTCTCGACGACTGCTTCTCTTCAGTGGATCTCGAGACAGAGCTTGCCATTTTGACTAATCTCAGACGTTACCTGAAAGCCAGGACTACACTGATAGCCTCGCACCGCCTGGAGGCTATGAGGGCTGCTGATGTGATTTTTGTCCTCGAGGGGGGTCGCCTGCGAGAGCAGGGAAGCCACGATCAACTTCTTGCACAAAAGGGAATCTATGCCGCCCTATACCGCCGTCAGAAACTGGAGGCTGAATTATATGAGAAAGAGGTAATAGGTGAGGGGTAAGGGGTAAGAATTTCGGATTGCGGATTGCGGATTTTAAAAACAGCAGGCAGGAGGCAGCTAGCAGCGGGCAGAGGACATAAATCAGAGGCCAGAGATCAGACGTCAGAGGTCAGGGTTAAACTGATTTCTGATCTCCGACTTCTGACCTCTGTAATGGACGACTTCAACGATTTGAACGGTTTGAACGATTTGAACGAACAGATGACAAATGTGAGATGCGAAATGGGAAATGACCAATGGCCCATTTTAGCTCCTTTTAGTTCATTTTAGGCATTTTCTCTTATGCACGGTAATTACGGATATTTTGAGGAAGACAAACTGGGCAAGCCCCACGACTGGCCCCTCTGGCGTCGTTTGGCCGGCTACGCTCGACCATATCTAAAGGTTATCGGCTTCAGTGCCATGCTCATACTGCTGGTCACTGTCTTCGATCTCACCCTACCCTATCTGCTCAAGGTGGGCATAGATAAATATATCGTCCGGTCCGCTCGTCAGATTCAAATACCGGAGGCTCGGCCACCTGAACTCGAGCGTTTTCTTGACAAAGTCACTGGCCAACTACGTCGGGGTCCGGAAAAAGGACAATTTTTCATCGCCAATGAAGCTCTAAGCGAGATAGACCCTCGGCTGCAGCACCAACTGCAAACACAGGGCTTCATTCCACCTCACCGTTTTTATTACGCTCCAATCGGGACCGACGTCCAAAAACGAGTGGTGCTGGCCTACCCTACCCTTTTTCATATTGCGGATGGAATTGCATATATTGACTACCGTAATTTGGCCAATTTATCCGCTGAGGATATCCTGGTCTTACGTAAGCAGGACATTTCAGGGCTGTACCGCTTGGGCCTGGTCTTTGTGGCCCTGCTTTTGCTGAGCGGAATCTGTACCTTCGGCCAAAACCTGCTCATGGTGTACGCCGGACAGCACATGATGCACGATCTGCGCATGCAGCTCTTTGGCCACCTTCAAAAGATGTGCCTGTCATTTTTCAACCGGAATCCAGTTGGTCGGCTGGTTACCCGTCTAACCAATGACATCCAGAACCTGGATGAGATGTTCGGTTCGGTGGTAATGACCCTTCTAAAAGACGTGGTCCTGCTGTGCGGTATTCTTGTCATTCTTTTTCGCCTCCGGTGGGACCTCACTCTGGTTACCCTGTCTGTTATCCCGCTCATTGTTGTGCTCTTTCGGATTTTTGGGGTGCAGGTTCGCTCCGCCTACCGCGACATTAGAGCCAAACTGGCCAAGATCAATGTAACTCTCAACGAATATCTTTCCGGTATCAGGGTAATCAAGATTTTCCGCCAAGAAAAAACAACATCGCGCCGTTTTGAAAACCTAAACCACGATTACTACCGCGCCACTTTAAGACAGATAATGCTCCAGGCGATTTTCTTCCCTTGCATCGAATTGCTGGCCACCACCACAATCGCACTTCTCCTCTGGTATGGAGGGAGGCAGGTTTTGGCAAACACGCTGAGTCTTGGCGCTCTCGTGGTCTTCATCTCCTACCTCCGCATGTTTTTTGGACCTATCCGAGACGTGTCGCAAAAATACAGCATCATGCAATCGGCTATGGCTTCAGCAGAGCGAATCTTCCTCCTCCTGGACGACAAGGAGCAGGAAAGATACGATTCCACCGAAGCTAACCCGCCTGCTGTTAAGGGGGAAATTGAGTTTCAGCAGGTGACTTTCGGCTATCACCAAGAGGAGCCGGTGCTCAAAAACATCACTTTTCAAGTCAGGGCCGGGGAAACTTTAGCGATTGTGGGTGTCACTGGTGCAGGGAAAACCACCCTGATGCATCTTTTGGAGAGATTCCATGAACCCCAGAAAGGAACGATTCTCCTGGACGGTAGAGACATTGGTGAAATTGATTTATCCTGGTTAAGGTCTCAGGTGGGACTCATCATGCAGGATGTGTTTCTTTTCGCCGGAAAATTCAGGGAAAATATCGCCCTAGATCGCACTCTATCCTCAGAAGAACTCATGAGAATTACAAGGTTGGCGCACCTGGAAGATCTGGTTTCCCGACTCCCCGGTCAACTTGATGCGGAAGTGTACGAGGGCGGTGTTACCCTGTCCACGGGACAGCGCCAACTCCTTGCCATCGCCCGCGCCATGTCCTATGACCCGAAAGTATTAATCCTCGATGAAGCCACGGCCAATATAGACAGCGAGACAGAACACTTGATTCAGCAGGCCCTGGAACGATTATTTCAAGGAAGAACCACCTTGGTTATTGCCCATCGGCTCTCCACCATACGTCAGGCTGACCGAATATTGGTTTTGCATAACGGCCGAATTGTAGAGCATGGTACTCAAGAGGATCTTCTGTCCCGCCGTGACTTCTATTACAGGCTGCATCAGTTGCAGTTTTCCTCGCCCTAGTTGGTGTCAATTTGTTAAATCGTCAAATGGTCAAATCGTAATTGGTGAACGGTAAACAGTAAGCGGTAAGCGGTAAACGACAAAGGATACACCACATCTCAAATTCGCAATTCGAAATTCGCAATTTTTTCCTCATGCTCCATGCTCTCTACCCTACCCCCATCCTTGCATGTAGAAGGAATATTACTTAGCTTTAGAGGCAGCCCAGGTGGCCGAATGTAAGGAGATTCTCCGTATTCTATAAACTAGTTTAGCAGTCATTAGGTCCGCATGATGCAAAGTTACCATTCGAACATCACATTCTATACACTTCTCGTGGCAACCGTGTTTATTATTCTCGGGCCAGCTTTCATGGGGATTGTTCGGGGTCGAACATATGGTATGGACGAGCGTTTCTCGCAGGCCCAAACGGATTCAAAACTGCGAACTTACTTCATGAGATCCTACGTACAGCGAGAGGGGCTACCAGAACACGTATTGCAGGTTCTTTACGCTGAGGAAGTGAGAACGCTCGCCGTTTCCAACCCGCTAGTGAAAACCAAGAACGGAAACTATCGACCCACAAGTCACGCACTTGCCATAGGACGGGGCTACCCTTCCCGTATGACCTTTGGACCAAAGATGTTCCACCCCGCTTACAATTACGCCGACTTTCAGAGTGTCGTTCAGCACGAGGCCGCCCACGCGAAATTCTGGGCCACAGGCTCACTAAATTACCTCGATGATGTGGATACTAGCGAGAACAGCAAGGTCAGGATCCGGGGATTATTTCCCATTCTCTTTGAGTTGGACGCCATAAAAACACAAACGGAACACTCCAGCTGGCAGCAAACATCAGAAGTATTCAGAAGGGGGCAGATGGCTTATCGGCAAAAGTGGCTGGACAAACTGGAAAGATTAGGGCAACAATCCTTTATGTACGATATGAAACCACTGTTGAAGCGAATCCGTCGCACCTATAAGTAAGGTGTCAGATGTCAGGAAAAAAATAGAAGCTGAAACCTGACACCCACAATCTTGGTTACTGCTATTTGCCCTTCGGTTAGGCTCAGGGTGGTGAACTTGTCGAACCATTTGATACTTGAGATTCATGATTTGGAATTTCTATTACTCCCTTACCACTGGGTAGACCGTGTTCACTGATAGGTAAAATCAGCAAAGGCAGTTATTGCCTTGTTCCTGCTAAACTCGATGAGTTTTAGTTTAAGACCCTCATAACTGTACAGTACAGAGGAGTTTGTGAAGCGGCTTATTCTCACCAGCATGCCGTTTTCATTCCAGGATAAAGCCTCATAGAGAGGCCATGTTTTCGAATCGTGAATCATTTGTTCCGTGCCTTCTGGATAGTAATATTCGCAGTGAAACAGATCCAGGCTCTCATTGTTGGGATCGACAAAACGGGTGCAGGTCCAGTGGTTCCACCTTTGTTTCGGGTGCCCCTCAGGCCACTGCCGCACCTCCGCTTCAAATTTCTTTAAACTGCGATCAAAAATCAACATACGCTGTCCCGGGTTCCCGGTGTTGGCATCAATCCACCTCTGTACCAGGCACCACAAGGGTCCGTGGATCAGGACAAAACCATCACCTTGTCGGATAATCTCCCCTGCCCCAGCTTTACGGAATACAAAGGTAAACGGGTACATGCTCTCTTCTTGGAAAGGCTGAAAATTCGCTGAACCGATACGGCCAATGAGTTCCTGTAAGCGAAGGTATCGAATGCTGTCTGGCGATGGTTCCTCATCAGGTTTTGTGATGGAACAACTACTTAGTGTCACAAGGAGAAGTAAGAACAATGATAGTCTAGCCTTCATGCTGCATCCCTTCCAGAAGGAACGTCCGGTCAACTCGACCAACGTCTTAAAGACCCATCGTAACTGGGCTGCCAGAATCGTGCCAGCTAAACCTAGCCCGGATATTTCGCGACTCACCTGCTGCGACCACGGATATGGCCGACCCTCCTGGCGTCCTCGGGTGTCGGTTCCTGCGACGTACCGTTCAGGTACGCCTCGGGACCAATCCCGCGGTACCGCGGGACGAGTTACCAGGTGGCCCGCCCGCCTCGCCTGAGCGAGCAGGCTCGCGATGGCGGGCAGGCACGCCCATCTATTTCGCGCTCGCTGCGCTCCGCTCAGTCCCGCAAGCGGGTTCCCAGTTTCGGGGTCTCGCGACAGCAATTCATAAAATATTCGGGCTCGATAAGTCCATGTTCGTTGTAATAGAATCTAGAAAGACTCGTGGGGGCTACGGCTACATTGAACATTGACCATCTGTACCACCGGTGCTATAGGTCCACGCTAAAGGCTGCAGCAACCAAAAACCGAATCGTCAATTTCGCATTTTCGTAAAATGTTGCTATCAATGGTGAATGAGAAATGCAAAATGACCAACTATGCATAGTGCTGGTGGACAAGGAGTAAATGATCGTATGAAGCGAAACCCTGACGAAGTTTCTCTAAAAACGCCCAGTTTGATTCCAAAGAGTTCTGTAGCCGCTGGTGCCACAAAAGGCTATCTTTGTGTAATAGCCGCAGCCATCTTGTGGGCTGCATCGGGGACAATTGGGAAGGGGCTTTTTGCTGGCGGAATTACTCCTTTGGATGTGGTCCAGGTTCGGGCGACCTTTGGATCGCTGTTGCTCGCCGTCTTCTTTGGGATCCGTTCCAGACATCTTTTTCGAATTCAACCCAAAGACTTAGGGTTCTTCATATTCCTGGGCTGTGTCGTCATGGCCCTGGTTCAATTAACCTATTTCACTGCCATCAGCAAGATCCATGTGGCGGCGGCTATACTCCTGCAATATCTGGCCCCAATCTTGGTAGCTTTCTATTCCATTTGTTTCTGGAGAGAGAGGGTTACCGTGTCTAAATTATTGTCCCTACTGCTATCTTTTGCTGGCTGCTACTTGGTGGTGGGAGCATACAATCTCCAGCTGTTGCAACTGAACCGGGCGGGAATACTGTGGGGGCTGGCATCGGCAGTCTGTTATGCGGGATATGCTTTACTGGGAGAACGAGCCATGCACCGCTATTCTCCCTGGACCGTGCTATTCTATGCCCTCCTGTTCTCAGCAATCCCTTGGTATATCTTCTATCCTCCTTTCCACTACTTGTGGGCCGGATTCACTTTGCCGCAATGGCTCGGGCTCCTATACATAGCATTCATGGGCACCGCCATCCCTTTTGGCCTCTATTTCGTTGGCATTAATTACATCCGCTCAACCCGTGCCTCAATAACGGCGACCCTTGAGCCGATCTCAGCAGGGTTCATCGCCTATCTCTTTCTGGGCGAGGTCCTCGAGCCTTTGCAAATCCTCGGCGGGGTACTGGTAATCACTGCCATCGTGCTGCTGCACCTGCGGAGCGAGCAGGATGAGTTAACACCTGAGCTGATCCGCGCCCGGGCGGCTCAGAGCAGCCCGCGGAGGGCAAAAAAGAGATTAGTCAATTAGAGAATTAGAAAATTAGTATTCAGGCGATTTTTAAACCGCTTACTGCGCGAAGCGCCCTGAGCCTGTCGAAGGGCTCACCGCTTACTGTTGAAGTGAGATGTGTTATATTGTCTTTATGATCCAGATAACTGATCAACTCTCGATTCCCAAAGATGAGCTGAATTTTACCGCTTCCCGCAGCAGTGGCCCGGGGGGGCAACATGTGAATAAGGTGAGTACCCGAGTGACATTGAGGTTTGACGTCACAAACTCACCAAGCCTCACTACCGAGCAAAAACATCTCATTTTTGACCATCTGGCAACCCGCATTAGCAAGAAAGGAGTGCTGAGGGTTGTTTGCCAGAAAACGAGGAGCCAGGCAGCCAATAAAGCTCTAGCCCTGGAACGATTCATCGATTTCTTGCAGCAGGCCCTCAGACCTACGGTCCAGAGGAAACCAACAAAGATATCAGCGGCAGCAAAACAGAAACGCATTGATGAAAAGAAAAAGCGGAGTCGGGTGAAGCGAGAAAGAGGTTGGAAGATTACCCCGGACGATTGAACATGTCGCAGCCTTAGCCCACCTGATCTTTTCTGCATCTAGTCCCCGGACCTGGATAGCCTTTACATATCCACGGTCTTACAGGGTAGATTTTACAAATAGCTTTTTCCATATCCCACTTCAGAAACGGGCAGGGTGTTACGCCAAATTCTGCATGTTCAATTTCGCCAGAGTACTCATTCACCGTATAACCATAGGAATCCAGAAAGTCATGGAGGTCCATATTGAGATAATCGGAAACAAGATGAGGATCCAGTCCCGCCCAGGGAATCCCTATCTCTTTACAGCACCTACCACATCTTTGGCAGTTGAAGTCCATGACGAACACAATCTCTTCAGACAGCAGAATAATGTAGGGATGAAAAAAGCCACCCTCAATCTCTTGTGGATGGCTTTTGGTACCTCTTAAATTCACAGGGGGAACTATGTGTCGAACTTCGATCCCATGTTACGCCCCATCCAGATGACGCCCTTCCTTCATCCGATACCAGCCCTCAGGGTCTTTAAAATAGTCCAGGGTATCCTCCAGCGAGAGGCGGTGCTCCCTCTCCATTGAAGCAAGTACGCCATAGAACTCTTTTTCTACAGGGTTGTCAACGCTGTCGCGAAGATCACGGTAAAACTTCTCCCCTCGGGTTTCAAAATCAATGGCTATCTGTACCGCCTCCATGTCATCGGTGTCAGCTTGAGCAGAGGTATCTACAGATTCCACCACCTTTTTCAAAATCGATTTCATATCTGTGCCCTTGACCTTGATGGGTATGGTCTCCGGCCATTTTCCCTCTTCCTGCAATTTCTTGTGAAGTTCTAGTATTCGTTGGTAATGCTCATTTTCATCATTGGCAATGGATTGAAACATCATTTTCCCGAAAGAGTTGTTCGTTCTCTCGGCATGCTTTAGGTAGAAATCCCTCTCCCTCGATTCGTTGTTGAGAGCTACCTCCAACGCCTTTATCCGCTCCTCGGTCTTGCTACTCATCCTGCCTCCTTTCAAACTTAGTCAGTTGTCCGTTGAGCTCACTCCATTCGCTGCAAAGCGCAGAGCGTTCAGCGTTTGGTAAACAGTGAACGGTAAACCGATTATACGCTGGCCGTACAACTGTTCACCAATTACCACTTACCGTTTACTCTTTTTTTCGCTATGCGCCATGCTCTATGCGCTATGCTGTTTTAAACAACGGACAACTAACCGCTTTGATCACCTGTCTTTTGGAAATTTAAAGGTTACTGTCTCTCCGTGCTCATCGCGTTTAACGCTGACACCGATTTCGAGGCTATCATTGCGAACGCCGAGGGCCAATGGACCCTTGCCTTTGTCACCCTCAAAATGGGTAATCTGCCGCACCGCTTCAATTACGTTTCGGCCTATGTCCCCACCAGGCGATGGTAAATCTGCCCTGCGATACTTGGCTTGCACAGTTGTGGTGCCGTCTGCTGTAGTCCTGAGGGAAACCTTCTTGGCGTTGAAATTGATACCATGCAAAACTGCGAGGGCCACCCACTTCAAGGCAGCCTGGTCTTTGTCCGTATCCCCATTAATCTCAGACATTTCCTTAAGCGGATCCGTGTTCGCAAAACAGTCAATATGTTCCTGCACCTCAAGGTGTAAATTACGCTTATCTTTCATATCGAACTCCTTCCTTCCACTTATGTGGAATTTCATTCATTAGCAGATACCGTAAATTTTATTTAAGATAAGCACAAATTGGCCTC
Organism: Syntrophobacteria bacterium; assembly: GCA_041560295.1. GTDB lineage: Bacteria > Desulfobacterota > Syntrophobacteria > BM002 > BM002 > BM002. Next base: position 14,249 of record JBFFBS010000072.1, read on the forward strand.
AAGCAAGTGAGGCAGGTTGAAAATAGGTGGCACGGAAGAAGGCCAGCCCGGATGTTTCAAGAATCTCCTGCTGCGACCGCGAAACTGCGAACCCGCTTGCGGGACTGAGCTGAGCGCAGCGAGCGCGAATTATATGAATGTCCTTCCGCGCGTCCTCGGGTGTCGGACCTTGCGGCGTACTGTTCAAGTACGCCTCAGATCCAACCCCCTGCGGTTGCACGGAGGCACATCCTTCTTCACGGTCTCGCGACGGCAATTCATGAAACATCCGGGCTAGGTTATTTCCCATCAGGACTCTCCACTGCCGACACCTTTACTTCACCCTGGTCTTTCCACGCCCTCCAGATGAGTCGACTAGAGTACAAAAGGCCAATACCCACGGCCCCATAGATCAGTCCGAGGACCGGTTTTGGTAGGCCGATTGTCCTGAGTATTCGGCCCAGAAGCATCATTCCTATTACTAAGATCCAGACTCGCGGCGAGAGAAAGCCTCCAAAGCATCGATCTTCGCCACGCGATTTGACTCGGTCGATATTGCGTAATGTTGTCCGATCCAAAACCCACAAAGCCTTTCCGAGCCCCAAACCTGCGGCAATAACCAGGAGGATAAAACCTCTTGTTTCTCCATTCTTGAGCAACCAGTAGGTGCCGACAGAAAACAGTCCAACACCAACACAACTCCACATGGCACCGCCTAGCCAAAGCTGCATTCGGCTCGATGCCACAGGTTTGTAGGTTTCAAACCAAGAAGTCATTAAAGTCGTTAATTAGTTGATTAGTTAATTAGTTAATTGGGTCATTAGGTCATTAGTAAACGGTAATCTGTGAATAACTGAACTCTTTGACTAATTTTCTAATTCCCTGATTCTCAAATAAACTTTCCCTGTCCTCTGCCCACTGCCTGCTGCCAGCTGTATTTCTCTATGCTCTATGCTCTATGCTCTATGCTCTATGCCCTACGCCCCATGCTCTATGCCTCCGCCATCTCACATCCCACATCTCAGATCAACTTAGGCATGATTTCTCAGTTTCAGCTCCACCGGATGTGGGTTCAGGTAGACCTGCTGTTTCAGGTAGGGCTGGTCGTATTTACGCACATAGTGGCTGATCAGAGTAAGGGGCACGATAAGGGGGATATAGCCCTCCCGGTATTGATCGAATGTCTCTAACAGTTCTTGCTTTTCATCAGCGGAGAGCTGTTTTTTGAAATAACCCATCATGTGCTGAAGCACGTTAATATTTTTCTTGACGGTGGTTTTTAGCTTCAAGGCCTACATAAACAGAGACTGATATTGCGGGTACAGCTGTTTAGGAGAGATGGACTTGGCTGCCGCCACCAGTTTGCCCA